>CAZODX010000030.1:0-11035 GCA_964578715.1 uncultured Thermotogae bacterium
GCCCGCTTGGATCGCATAGGCTTCTTCGACGCCGGGGAAGCTGTGACAGATCTCTTCTAACGCTTGGAGCCGTTGGACATACGCTTCAAACGTCTCTTGGCGTGCCCCGGGGCGGGCCGCCGACAGAGCATCAGCTGTCTGCACAATTACAGCTAGGATCGTGCGCGCCTCGACGTCTTCGTTATGGGCAGCGATCGCATGGACGACCTCCTCGGGTTCGCCGTAGCGCCGCGCCATCTCCGCGCTGATCAGCGCGTGCGCGCCCTCCACTTTGTGATCGACGACCTTCCCAATATCGTGCAGCAGCCCCGCACGCTTGGCGAGCTTCTGCATATGGGCGTCCAAGCCGAGCTCCGCGGCCAAAGCCCCGGCTAAGTACGCGACTTCTATGCTGTGGCGCAGCTGGTTCTGCCCGTAGCTGGTGCGGAAGCTCAGCCGCCCCACGAGCTCAACTAACGCGGGATGCATATTGTCCAGCCCCAGCTCAAACAAAGCTTTCTGGCCCTCTTCTTTGATGCGCTGCGCGATGCGCTCCTTGGCCTTATCGACTTGCTTTTTGATCTGAGCCGGATGGATCCGCCCGTCTTCGAGTAATTTCTCCATGGCCAGGCGCGCGATCTCCCGGCGCACGGGATGGAAACAGCTGAGCGAGATCGCATCGGGAGTATCGTCGACCAAGACTTCTACCCCGGTGAGGGCCTCAAACGTCCGGATATTTCTCCCCTCCTTGCCGATGACGCGCCCCTTGTACTCTTCATTGGGCAGCGGGACATGGCTCATGGTCGTCGACTCGACCTCATCAGCGGCATATCGTTGGATCACCGTAGCGATGATCTTGCGCGCTTCACGCTCGGCTTCGGCTTCGGCGCGCTCCTTGATCTGCCTGATCTTCTTCGCGAAGAAGCGCTCGGCTTCTTCTTCGACTTGCTGAACAAGTAACTCTTTCACTTGTTCTGCCGAGAGCCCCGAGAGCTCTTCTAAGCGCTTGCGCTCCCCAGCCAGGAGAGCTTCCCCTTGAGCGATGAGCTCACCGAGTCGCTGCAGGTCTTCCTTGAGCGATTTTTCTGCGCGCAGCAGCTCGAGGCCCTTCTGTTCGAGGCGCTCTTCTTTTTTGAGCAGGCGCGCTTCGAGCCGCTCGAGTTTCTCTTCCTGGCGCTTGAGGCGCCGCTCGAGTTCCTCCTCACGGACTTTGAGGGCCTTGTCGGCCTCGGCAAGCTTGGCCGCCTTGAGGGCTTCGGCCTCGTGGCGGGCCGCTTCGATGATCTCTTCGGCATGCTGGTGAGTCCGCGCAAACTCCCGGCGCATCTGCCAGCGCCCCACCAGCCATCCCATAGCTCCAGCAAGTATTCCCAGTCCTATCACTAATGCCACCGTCATAGGAACGCCACCTCTTCACTTCGGAGAAATAGAGACAGAGCGCAAGGAGCCCTGCGAGTCCATATACTATAGCGAGCGTCATACTCGGTTGCCTCCTATGCGCGTGTGGGCCTATCTGTGCCCACGCTATTATAGCTGGGAAGGCGAGGGGAATCAATGGCGGCGCATGCTGAGGAACGAGAGCACTGCGGGGAGGAAAGCAAGCGTAAACAGGGTCGTGAAGCCAATCCCGTACAGCGCTGACTGTCCGAAGACGCGCAGCCCCGGCGTCGCGGCAAAGAGTAAGCTCCCAAAACTGACCATCGTCGTGAGGGCTGACCCGAGAATGGGCAAGGCCGTCTTGTACCAGGCGACCCCAACATTACGATCCTCCAAAAAGCTGTGTAAGAGATAGACGGCATAGTCTACGCCATTGCCGATCAGCAGCGACGAAATCAGAATATTGGCGAAGTTAAAGCTGATCCCTGACAAGCGCATCGCCCCGAGCATCCATAAGAACCCCAGCCCCACAGGGACGATCCCCAGAAGCGCCCACCGCCAGCTCAGCCCAATTCCCAAGATCACGAGAATGATCAGCACAGCAAGCACGGTCGAGATCTGAAAATCTTGCTTCATCTTGCGCTCGAGATGGTCCTGGATCATGCGATAGCCGATGAAATCATGGCTGAACGACTTGATCGCCGCGATGAATTCTCGGTAGCGCTGGGGGTCATTGAGGGTTTCGCGGCTGATGTGCGCATAGAGGACGAACTCGCGCTCTTCGGTGACGAAGCGCTCTTGGAGGTCTTTGGGGAGGGCCGCAAGCAGCCCTTGGACCTGCTGGAGCTCTGAGATCTTCTGGAGCAGAGCATTGACGCGGCTGTCCAATTCTGTGAGGCGGCCGCGCAGCTCTGCCAGGCGCGCTTGCATCACTTCGAGGCTCTGGATGCTGGCCTCGATGCCCTCCAGCTGGACGATCTGCTTTTGGATCTCCGGGGCAACGGTCTCGGTGCCGGCACCGGTAAGCGCGATTTGATCGAGAATGCGCGTGAGATTGCCCTTGAGCCGAGCGAGTTGGGCAGCTAAATCTTGAAGTAATTGCAGCTCCCCGCTGTACCGATCGATCTGGGAGGCGGCGCGCTGGAGATCGCGCTCCAGATTGAGCGAGAACCCTTGGATGAACTGCTGGGCTTCCCCAGGATCAGAGGGCAAGAACATCAAGAGCGACAAGACGAGATTCACATGGCCCTGCGCTTTGAGCTCCGTCAGCCCTGCGTTGATCTGGCGGAGCTCTTCCAGTGTTGGGGCGAAGAACAAGAAGTATTCAGCCAGGCCTGAGGTGCCGACGTCGAAGTCGCGTCGTTCTATCTGTTGCATGAGCCTGGCGGGGAGATCTTTGGGAGTGAGCTCTTCATCAGCGAACCGGAAGCGCACCTGAGGAGCTTGAGTAAGCATGAAGAGACTCCCTACGATAGTTAGCAGCACGATAGGCCAGCGGACGATGCGCCAAAAGGCCTCAGAGGACGGGATCTCTTGCCGAATAGTAGGGGGCTGTCTTGGGCGAGCGTGTGCTCGTAAGCGCCGCCGCAGCATAATATGCGAGACGAGCACCAGCGCAGGCAGGATAAGCAACGTAGCCCCCAAGGCCACGAGCACCCCGACCCCGGCGATGATCCCCATCTCGTAGAGTCCGGGTGAGCTCGCTACCATTAAGCTGAAGAGCACAAGAGCTGTCGCTAACGATGCGGTAATCAACGCGGAGCCCTTGTGGAGGAGCGCGGCCTTGAGTGCCGTCTCCAGCCGATGCCCTGCACGACGCTCCGCAAGGAAGTGTGCCAGAAAATTGATCCCGTAGTCTATCCCAAGTCCCAAGATCAGCGGGGGCAGGAATGACGTCACCAAGTTCAGCCCATTCGTAGCGAACTTTGCCCAGGCGAGCGTCACGATCAGCGCGAGGAAGAGCACGATGAGCGCCAGAATGGGATAGAAGAACTGGCGCAAGATCACGATGATGATGAGGGTGACGCCGACGGCAGAGATGATCGTGGTGTTGCGCATGTCGACGTTGAGCTGATAATTGATCTCTGCAGCGATGGCATAGGGGCCGGTGAGGCCCCACTTGATCCCTTGGGCTTCGAGATTGAGCTCAGAGAGCGCCTGCTGCACCGTGCGGGTGATGGCACGGTTGTACTCCAAGCCGCGTTGGGAGCTATAGCGCGGGCGCGCCCTCACGAGCAATTTGGTGCCGTCGTGAGAGAGATAGAGCTCTTGCGGCCAGGTTAAGAGTTTGTCAACGGTCTCGGTGATCTCGCCGACGGTCTCGAGAAGATCTGTGACTAAGTGATCGGCGTCTTCGATGAGCTGTGGGGCGGCATCGAATTCGTTCTTGACGCGCGCGTTGAGATCTTTGAGCTCGTCGAAGCGCTTGACGAGCTCGAGGGGGTTGAGGGCCAGGCGACGCCAGTCGAGCTCCCCCAAAAAGATACGCTCGAGCTCGGTGTTGATCTGCGAGTATATCGCAATGAGTTCGCGCATCCCTAGCAGAGGGGTCTGAGCTTGTCCTGCGGGCAGGACGCTGCGGAGGCGCTCTTGGTACTGGCGCAGCTTCAGCAAGATCTCATCGCGCAGGGAGAGCAGCTCATCGCCGCGGCGGGTCTGAATGTCCTTGGTGAAGCTGACCGAGACGAACTCCGGATTCTGCTCCAGAGCATGAGCGATTCGCAGGGCTGCGGCGTGGAGGCGCTCCGCGTCGCGCGGGGAATGTTCCGGATTCTGCAGCATTAAGATAATATCGACGGCATCGCTCTTGGTGATGATCTCCTCGCGCTCTTGGAACTGGGTGAGCAAGGGATCGCCTGGGGGGAGCAGATCTAAAAAAGAGCTGCGCATGGGAAGATTGAGAATATAGAGCAGCGCGGCGCTGCTCAGCAGAGCTGAGAAGACCAACACAACCCAGGCTCGCCGGCGCACGAGCCGATAGACCCCGTGTAACAGCGCAGCGCGCATGGTTAAGACGACTGCTTCTTGAGCTCTTCGGGGCTGGTGACGTCGATCTTGTACCCTGTCAGCTTGGCCGTTAAGCGGACGTTCTGGCCACCCTTGCCAATAGCTAATGATAATTCTGCATCGGGGACGAGCACTCGGGCTTCTCTCTTTGCTTCGTCAAGATCAATCTGCAAGACCTTGGCGGGCTCGAGGCTGTTTTTGATGAGCTCGCGCACGTCGGAGCTCCAGCGAATGATGTCGATCTTCTCGCCGCCGAGCTCGCGCACGATCTCGCGGATGCGACTGCCACCGGCACCGACGCAGGTGCCCACAGGGTCCAACTCCGCGACCAGCGAGCGCACCGCGACCTTGGTGCGCACCCCCGGCTCACGGGCGATCGCTTCGATGCGAATAAGCCCTTGCTCGATCTCCGGCACTTGCAGCTCGAGCATCTTTTGCACGAACTCTTTAGCCGCCCGCGACAAGATAATTCTCGGATCCCCCGAGGTGCGCTCCACTCGCATCAGATATGCTTTCAGCACCGCGCCGACGCGGTAGCGCTCCCCGGGAATGCGCTCTTCTTCGGGGAGGATGGCCTCGGCTTGGCCTAAGTTCACCCAGACGTCAGCCCCGGCAAAGCGATGGACATGGCCACTGATGATCTGGCCCACACGGCTTTGGTAGCGCTCTAAGATCTTCTGGCGCCGCTTGGCGATGATCTCGTTGCGGATGGTCTCTTCGGCCTTGCGCGTGGCGATCCGCCCAAAATCGGTGAGCTGGATGTCTTTGGCCTGGCCGTCGACAATCATGTGAATATCCCCGGAGGTGCGGTCGATCTCAATCTCCAAGTTCGTCACCGGGCCAAATTGCTCAATATACGCGACGCGCAGACCCTTTTTGACCGCCTCGTAGATATCCTCGCGCTCCAGGCCCTCTTCCTTGGCCATCTCCTCGAGCGCTTCAAGAAATTCAATGTTCACACGAGATCACCAATCGCTTCGCATGAAGCCAAAGCGACCCCTCGCACCCTGATAGCGAGGAATCGCTTGTGCTCTGTTCTTAGAGAAACCGGCTCTCGATGACCTGGGCCGAGCGCACCGCCGCGAACGGGATGGGCGTCATCGTTCCGGAGGCGTCTTCGAGCCACAATGTGTCCTCAGAGAGCCCTTGCAACCAGCCCACAAGGGCTTTGGGGTCTTCCCACAGCCGCACCTCGATGGGCTTGCCCACCGCCAGCTCGTAGTGTCTCTTGGTATAGAGGGGCCGATCCATCCCCGGCGAGGAGACTTCGAGTTCATAGCTGTGCTCGATGAGCGCATCCAATGGCGCTTCGAGGGCGCGGCTGACGCGCTCGCAGTCATCGATAGTGACGCCGCCAGGGCGCTCGATATAGACTGTGACCTGCCAGCGCGGCCCCAAGGTCTGCACCTCCAGCCAATAGAGCTCCACCCCCTGCTCGAGGGCGACCTGTTCTGCGATGGCCTGCACAGCCCCTGCCAGCTGAGAATTCATCACAGTTTGATTATACTCATAAGGCTTTTGCAGTGCAATGGGGTTGTCGCCATGCGCTTGGTCTTTACTGTCTCTGAAGATGGGGCGGGCCAGCGACTCGATCGATGGCTTCTTGCGCGCTTGGGCGATCCCACGCTGACGCGGTCACGCCTGCAAGCGCTCATCAGAGCTGGAGCGGTGCAGCTCAATGGGGAGCCCGCGCGCGCTGGGGTGCGCCTGCGCCCAAACGATCTTATAGTGATCGAGCTTCCCGAAAGCCCGCCCCAAGAGTCGCTTGAGCCGGAGCCGTTTACGCTGCCTGTGCTCTATGAAGACGAGCATATTATTGCCGTAGACAAGCCCTCAGGGATGGTCGTCTACCCTGCGGCAGGGCATCCTCGCCATACTGTGATCAATCAGTTAATAAGTCACTGCGCGCTGGCGGGCTTTGGAGCTCCTTATCGGCCGGGGATTGTCCATCGCTTAGACGAAGGGACGAGTGGGGTCTTACTTGTGGCCAAGACCGATCTGGCATATCTGAAATTAATAGAACAATTCAAAAGCCGTGAGGTGGAGAAGCGCTATCTTGCGCTGGTGCGCGGGCGCGTGATCGAAGACGAAGGGCGCATCGAAGGCCCCATCGGGCGCGACCCTGCCCATCGGCAGCGCATGAGAATCATTCCCCATGGGAAACCGGCGATCACAGAGTTTCGCGTGTTGAAGAGATGGGAGCGCACGACGCTGCTAGAGGTGCGCCCGCTGACGGGGAGGACCCATCAGATCCGGGTGCACTTGAGCGCGATTGGGCACCCGGTTGTGGGGGATGACGTCTATAGCTCAAAAAGCTCTGGGGGGGAGGGCCGGCTCATGCTTCATGCATGGCAGCTGAAGCTGGCACACCCCATCACAGGAGAGCGCCTAGAGCTTGTGGCTCCGCTCCCTGGTGAGTTCCGCCAATTGCTTGAGGGCGAAGACGATATAATCGCCCAGGGCAGCGTAGGAGAGCAGAACCCCTACAGAGAGCACGGCGAACGCGAGCGTGGCGAAGAAGGAGCCAAGGACAGGCTCCAGCAGAATCCCCACAAGTCCCGTTGAGAGCAACGTCGCAGAGGCTTTGCCCAATGGGCGAGCTTCAATGATCATCCAGCGGGAGCTCCTCCAGCGGAGCCACAGGGCTCCTACGATTAAGATGCTCGGCGGCAGAGCAAACGCTACAACAGTCCACCAGGGCAGGCGGCCTTGGACGGTGAGGGCGAGAAACAGACTGAGAAAGAGGGCTTTGTCGGCCAGGGGATCGAGGAGCTTGCCCAGCCCCGTGATCTGGTGTCCGGCCCGCGCGAGTGCTCCGTCGAGGAGATCGCTGGCGAGCACCAGCGCGAGCACCGTATAGAAGAGCCACAGCGGGCCAGCAAAGAGAAGCCCTATGAGAAACGGGATAGCAATGATCCGGGAGAGCGTGATGACGTTGGGGAGGGTCAGTGCGTCTTTCATAGCCCCAACTGTGCAGCGATCCCTTGCATCGCCTTGATGACGATATCGATGTGCTCGTCGAGGGGGACGCCGAGTTCTCGGGCGCCCTGCTCGATCTCTTCTCGATTGACCCCGCGTGCGAACGCTTTGTCCTTCCATTTCTTCTTGACGGCGGCGACGTCGACTTCGGCCAAGCTCTTGTTGGGACGCACAAGCGCCGTGGCGACGATCAGGCCCGTCAGTTCATCGCACGCAAAGAGCGCCTTGGCCATCAGCGATGTACGTGGGACGCCTGTGTACGAAGCGTGCCCTAGGATCGCCTGGCAGATCTCTTCGGGGACGCCGCGCTCGCGCAGAATCTGCACCCCAGTAGAAGGGTGCCCTTGGGTGGGGTGATGCTCGGTATTAGGGTATTTTTCGTAGTCGAAGTCATGGAGTAACCCAGCCAGGCCCCACGTCTCTTCGTCTTCGCCAAATCTTCTCGCGTAGGCGCGCATGGCCGCTTCGACCGCAAGCATGTGCTTGATGAGATTCTGATTGCTGGTGTATTCCTGCACAAGAGCTAAAGCTTCATCTCGTGTCATAATCCCTCTGCGATGTTCATGAAGGGTTCAGTGCAGTATACCAACTCGCTCAAAGGGTTGGCAAGGAGGTATAATCAAAAAAGGGGTGGAGTATATGCGCTGGTTCATCATGGAGGTCATATCGGTAACCAGTGTGTTGATCTTAACTGGCTGCACAGCCCTATCACAGAAAGATTCTGTAATGTCTTATTCTGTCCATGTCGCCGGTCAAGGCATTGCTCCTCCTGTCATAGCCAGTATTGAGCCCTCATCTGGGACAATCGGCACGGAGATTGTCATCCAAGGGACTGGCTTTGACCCTCTGTACAATGATATTGCTTTCAGCCATCCGCAGATTCAGTTTGGTGGGCGTAACACAGCATATCTTAATGAGATCCCTTCTCCTGATGGCAAAACGCTGCGCTTCGTTCTCCCTGATGTGCTTGGGGCTTGCGCATTCTCGCAGATGCAACCACGTGAGGTTTGCCCATCTATAGGCCTACCCATGCCTGTGGGAACCATCGCTATCTCTGTTATCAATCGTCGTGGGCAGAGCAACGCCGTGTTGTTTGAGCGGGTGAAAAGCCAGCTTGAGATCGCCGAAGAGCTGATATATCAATCTCCAGAGTATCACGAGCTATGGAAGATTCTCGATGAGATCGTACGCAAGACCGGGAGATCTGTTAGTACAGGGGTGCGCCAACGCGGGGAGAAGATCTTCCTCGTTGTGTGGATCGAGCGAGACATCCCCTCGCTGAGTCGGAGGATTCCCTCTCAAATCGCAGGATTTGATGTCTGGGTTCAGAGAGGTCGCATCTCTTTTGCGGTCTGTGCCGCTGGCCCCGATCAAATCCTCGATGATGAAGAGATCTTGCAAATTATCAAGGCATGGCTCGAAAACCGGAGCTTTGAGGACTGTGGGGTTCCTACCGATGAAGAATTGCTACAGGCCATCGATGCTTGGATATCGGGGACAACAGAGTGAAAAAGCAGTAGCTCTTTAAGTGAACAATTCCAGTTGCTTTGGTGGGCGATTTGCAGTTTGTTGCTTCAGTTCTTGAGCAGCGCGGCGGCTCGCATTGTGCGCGTGCTGAATCGGCTCCGGCAGCAGACTTTCGCTCTTGAGGACGCACTGAGTCAGTTCAAGAGCCGTCTCCAAATCTACGCGATGCCCCGGCGAGACGAAGAACGGCTCGCTGTGAGCAGTGGGCCGCAGTGCTGCTCCAGCTCGCTCCCCTCCGATGCGAATATAGCAGATCTCGCCGGGTGCTACAGTCTTTAGATCTTTCTCCGGCTCGCCGTGCAGGAGCGACTTCGTGATCCCAATCGTGGGAATATCGAGCATCACGCCAAGCTGCGACGCGATTCCCGCTTGACGATGATGCAGCGTCCCTGTGCCGTCTACAAACGTAATGTCAGCGAGAGCGTCCTGATCTTTGAGCTTTTGGAGCAGCGCGAGCATCACCGGCAGCTCGCGAAACGCTAGATAGCTTGGGATATAGGGGAAGCGCACTTCTTGGGCGAGCGTCTGCGTGTCGAGCACTCTGAGAGAGCTCAGTTCTAGCCGCACATACGCAGCGACCCCCAGAGAGCCAGCATAGGAGAGATCAACCCCGCCTACGGTGTGATAGTCAGCTCTGTCGGGGGCCAAGCGCATCTTTTTTCGGATCTCGTTCTGGATCTCTTGGAGTTTTTGGAGCGGCTTATCACTGCGAAACTCGCGAAAGAGAAATTTACTGAGAGAGAACACACGCCCGTCTCTTATGGGAACGCCTTCAGCTTGGAGGAGCTGCGCTTGCTCGTCGGTGACGGTGCCGCCGAAGCTGATGACGCGATGGGTGGGACAATCGTGCTTGTGCTGAGCGAGGATAGATCCGACAGCGCGGGCAGCGATGGGGTCGCCGAGCGCGAGGGCGACCTCACGAAATGTCGCGACCTTGCCCTTGGGAATCTGCGCGACCAGCTCCAGCGTGATCTTCTCAATGTCGGGCAGGGCGAACATTGGGCGCCTCCCGCGCCCATCATATCACTTGGAGTACTCTTTGACCAACAGCGCGATCGCTTCGCGCATCAGTTCAGATTTGTTCGCTTTGCGCCCGGTGCGCTTGCGAATCTGGAGTTGGAGTTCTTCCAGGGCGATCACGTCGTCGGGTGAAAGATAAAACGTTGCCTTTACCAGCCCCGGCCCAGACTCTTCGGGGTCTTTCGCCGAGGGCTTGTAAAAGTCTCTCATGATCTCGCTCTCTTCCAGGGGATCGTGAGCGATAGAGCGGCGCGGCTTCATCGGGAGATCACCTGCGCTTTCTGGGCGTGATGGCCGTTGGTGCTGGAGACTTCGCTGAGCACGCGCTCGGCCAGACGCTGATAGTCTTGAGCGCCGTACGAGCTTGGGTCGTACTCGAAGATCGTCTGGTGGTGGCTGGCGGCTTCGGCCAAGCGTACATTCGCGCGAATGGGCTCGGTGACTTTGCCGTCGAAGTGCAGTTCTAATTTCTCCAAGACTTCACGGCTCTTGCGGTTGCGCCCATCGTAGAACGTCGGGATGACCAGTGAGACTTCGATGGGATGCTCTAAGATCTCGCGCACCATCTTGAGATTCTCTAAGATCTGCTTGACCCCCACCAGGGCTAAATAATCCATACTCACGGGGATGAAGGCTTCGTCGGCGTAGACAATAGCATTTTGATTTAAGAGATTCAAGCTGGGCGGGCAGTCCAGCAGCACGAAGTCATACCCAGAGAGATGCGCGAGTTTTCTGCTGAGGACGCGCTCGCGCCCCGGCAGCCCGGTTAAGATCAGTTCGGCTTGCGCGGCAGTCTTGGTGCTCGGCAGGATATCTATACGCTCGCGCACCGGGACAATGCATTCGGAGGGCATCGTCGTCTCTTCGACAAGAAGATGGTAGAGCGACTTCTGTGGGACGATATCAAACCACGTGGAGATATTCCCTTGCGGGTCCATGTCGATCAACAGGACTGTACGATTATGGAGGGCCAAGGCCGCGGCGAGATTGACGGCTGTTGTGGTCTTGGCCGTGCCCCCTTTTTGGTTAATAATCGCGATCTTGCGCATCCTCTCACCTCTTAATTAGTATTTGACGGTATGCCAGCACAATGGCTTGGCGCTATTGTGCCAAGGAATCTTGGGCCTTCCAAGGACAGCTGTCCCCT
>CAZODX010000031.1:0-10556 GCA_964578715.1 uncultured Thermotogae bacterium
CGGCGGCAGCGTCATCGACAGCGCCAAAGCGATAAACGCCGTGAAGACGCACGGCGGCTCGGTCTTAGATTACGAGGGCAACGATGCCGTGCCCGGCCCGTGCGGCCCGCTCATTGCCATTCCCACGACAGCAGGCACCGGCAGCGAAGTGACTTTTATCGCGATGGTCACCGTGCCGGAGCGCAAACAGAAACTCCCATTGGTGAGTCGCTACTTAGCTCCGACGCTGGCTATCGTGGACCCAGAGCTGACAAGAACTCTGCCCCCGAACGTGACGGCGCACACGGGGCTTGATGCGCTCACGCACGCCATCGAGACTTTGGTCTCGATCTCGGCGCAACCCATCAGCGATCTGTTGGCTTTACAAGCGATCAAGCTGATCTCTGAGCATCTGCCCCGTGCCGTCAGAGACGGCTCAGACATGGAAGCGCGGGCGAGTCTCTCATGCGCAGCGCTGATCGCAGGGATAGCTTTTAATAACGGCTGGGTGGGGCTGGCGCACGCGATTGCGCACGCTCTAGGGGGCTTGTATGATCTGCCGCACGGGCTGTGCTGTGCGCTGGCGCTGCCGGCGACGATGGAGTTCAATCTTGAAGCTCAAAGAGCGAAATACGAGCAGATCGCGCGGGCGCTTGGGGCCTCTTCGGCCGAAGAGGGCGTTGCGCGTGTTCGCGCATTAATGACTGACGTGAGCGTGCCGCTGCGCTTGCGTGATGTGGGCGTGCGTGAGAGCGACGTAGAGAAAATAGTCGAGCTCGCTCTTGCGGACGGCTCGGTGTTGTTTAATCCGCGCCAGCCCAGCCCTGAGGAGCTGCGCGCGTTGGTGCAGAAGATCTTATAATATCGTGCTTGCTGTATCAAAAGCTTGACAGCTACGGTTTGCAGCCATAGAATGAGCCATAGGTGATAGCTATGGCCAAGGTCGTTTCGATAGCTGAAGCGAAGAATAAACTGACCCAGCTGGTGCGCGAGGTCGAAGCTGGGGAACAGATCATTATTACGAAGGACCGGCAGCCAGCAGCGCGGCTGGTTTCGGAAGCCGAGTATGAGCAGATCGAGCGTCGCCTGGCGGTGGCACGGCTCCGCGAATTGCGAAAACGCTGGAAGGCTGCGGGAGTCAAAGCCCAAGAACTTGCAGAAGAGTCTCGCAAGCTGTTGGAGGAGCGCCAGTGAAGACTTTCGTAATCGATGCCAGTGCTCTCCTCGCTGCGTGGTTGCCGGAGGAATCTTACCCCATGCAAGCTGATGCCCTTCTGGATCGCTATCAAGAAGGGCAACTACGGCTGTGCGGGCCTACCTTGCTTGCGGATGAAATTCTTAACGGCTTATATATCGCGGTGCGAGGCAAGGGAGGGCGCAAGCCACGCCTAACCCAGCAAGAGGCCCTCGAAGCATGGAAGCTCTTCCAGCGCTTGCATATCTCCTTAGAAGATACAAGCCAGCTTGCCCCGCGCATTCTGGAGCTGGCATTCACCTATCAGCGCCCCAGCACCTATGATGCGACATATATAGCGTTAGCGGAGCACCTGAAGACCAAGCTCATCACGGCCGACGAACGATTGGTCAAGAGCATGCCGACGAAGTGGGTTCTCCCCCTGTGGGAGTTTGGCTGAAGACTAGAGAAGGAGGTGTCTATGAGCTTTCCGTACACAGACCCGCAACAAGCGAAGCAGTTCGTGCTGGAGTTCGCCAACCGCCTCAAGGACGTCAAAGAAATTTATGAAGGCTGGTCAGCGCTGAAGATGCTCATTGGGATTCACATCAAGCAGCCCGATATTGATTTTTGGGTGGACGCGCGCGGCGAAGGGATGCAGATCTGCGAGACCCACCCCGGCGGCGAAGAGGGCGCGTCCCTGACGCTCACGGCCGATCTCTTCCACAAGCTCTATACGGGCCAAGAGAACGCGATGCTCGCGTTCACTAAAAGACTCATCCAGCCCAAGGGCAAGGTGAGCGGTATTATGCAGTTGACGCGCACCATGCCCCAAGCTGTCGAAGTCTATAAGAAATTCTTGGCGGAGAAAGGGGTGAGGGTGTAGCAGTGCGCATCACCGGCGTCACGGTAAAGCTTTTAGAATATCCCTTGGAGCAGCCTTTCTATCCCGCGTGGCTGCCTGGGTATCCCCAGGCGTTTCACCGAGTGAATCTCGTGATTCTCGAGACCGACGAGGGGATCAAAGGCTACTCAGCGGGGTTCGCCTTCGGGCAAGAGGGCTTAAAGCTCGGTGAGCTGCTTGCTCCGTTCTTGCTGGGGCGCGATCCGTTCAACGTCGAAGAGATCATAAAAATTCTGCGCTCGGCGACGTTTCTTGGTCTGAGACTCTGGTACGTCGAGCCCGCGCTGTGGGATATCATTGGGAAGGCTTTGAATGTTCCGGTCTATAAGCTCTTGGGGGGCTATCAAGAGCGCATCAAAGCCTACGCGAGCACCGGCGAGCTGAGGGGTGTCGAAGAGCGCTTAGAGTATATCGAGCAGATTCAGAAGATGGGCTTTCGCGCAGTGAAACTGAGATTTCACAGCCTCGACTGGCGCGAGGACGTAAAAGTCGCGCGCGCGGTGCGCGAGCATTTTCCAAAGATAGAGCTGATGGTGGATGCGAACATGGGCTGGCGCGTGGCGGGCTTGGGCGAAGCCCCGCACTGGGATCTCGCGACAGCGCAGCGCGTCGCCGAAGAGCTCAACGAGCTGGGCGTGCTCTGGCTCGAGGAGCCGTTAGATAAGCACGGCTATCGCGGCTATCGGCTGCTGCGCCAGAGAGTCGGGATCGCGCTTGCCGGCGGGGAGATGAATTCAGATCTGCACGAGTTTCGTGAGCTGATTCTCAATCAGTCATTAGATATTCTGCAGCCGGACGCAACGCTCTCTGGGGGGATTCTCACAGCAAAGAAGATTGCAGCGATGGCTGAGGCGTTCGGGTTGCGCATCGCGCCGCATACGTGGACCAATGGCCTAGGATTGGCAGCGAATCTCCACGTGATGGGTGCGTGCTCAAACTGCGAATGGGCGGAGTTCCCATATGAGCCGCCGGGCTGGACGCCTCAAGCCCGTGACTTCTTCTTGAAAAAGCCATTGATGATAGACCCTGACGGCTATATCTCAGTTCCGTCTGGTCCGGGGCTTGGCGTCGAACTCGATGACGAGGCGCTCGTGCGCTACGCCAAGGGCTGACTTGCACAACAGGCGGTCAAGCGGCTAAGATAAACACACGCAGTGCCGGAGGAGGACGAGCTATGAAGATCAGTCGTCGTCTCTTTTTGAAGGCGCTCGGCGTTGGGGCAGGGGCGCTGACGCTGAGCCCGGTGTTGGGCTGGGGCCAGCAGCCGCCGGTGAAGATCGGGCTGATCGGACCCATAGATCTATTGGACGTGGGGCGCGCCATGGTGCGCGGCGCGCAGCTTGCTTTGGAAGAGATCAATAAATTAATAGACGACAAGAAGCTGCCGCCGCCCAAGCTCACTATGGACGGGCTGATTCGCGATGACCAGGTGCTGCGGGGTGATGTCGCGCGAGCAGCCTATGAAGAACTTGTCGAGAAGGGCGCGCAGGTCATCGTCGGGGGCTTTCTCGATGAAGCCGTCATGGGGATTATGCCCTCGCTGGCCCGGTTGAAGAGGCCCTTCTTGAACACAGGCTCGAGCGGCAAACAATTCAGCGAGCTCGTCAGGAGCGACTACGAGAAATATAAATATTATTTTCGCTTAATGCTCAATACAGAAGTCCTCGGTCAAGATGCCGCGGGCATGGTCAAGGGCTTGATGAAAGAAGAGCTGGGCATTCAGAAGGTCGCGCTGGTGATGGAGGACAGCAATTTCGGTCGCGATTTCGTGAAGATCCTCCAAGAGCGGCTGCCAGCGGAGGCCGGCGTGCAGGTTGTCAAAGTGATCAATTTCCCCATCAATAATCCCGATTTCAACGCGATTCTGCAGCAGATCGGAGACTCCGACGCCGACGCGATCATCCCCGGGTTTGCGTTCAACACCGGGGTGCCCTTCGTGGGCCAGACGTATGAGTTAAAAGTCGATATGCCGGTCATTGGGATTATTACGGAGGGCCAGGCGTTCGAATATTGGAAGAGCACAGGCGGGCGCGTCATGGGCCACGCCTATGCCGATGCTGCCACCGGCGAGACGCCGCTGACGCCCAAGACGCTCCCGTTCTTCCAAGCTTATGTAGAACGCTACGGAGAGACTGCGCCATCTCGCCCACTCTACACAGCATTCACGACCTACGACGCGCTGTTTCTCGTCAAAGACGCGATTGACCGCGCCAAGGGGACTGACCCTGACAGACTCGTCGAAGAACTCGAGAAGACAGACTACGTTGGCACAGTGGGGCGGGTCCAATTCCGAGGGAAGGACGACATCTACCCGCACGATCCCAAGTACGGCGCGGATTACGTCGTCGCCAAGTGGGTGCTGTGGACGACGTTAGCGAAAGACCCCCTCAAGGCTAACCCCCAAAAAGACCCACTGCGCGTGGTCATCTGGCCCAAGCAATATCGCCTACGTGCCGATGAAGAGGGCAAGCCGGTCAGCATTGACGCGTGCATCGGCAAGGCCGCAGCAGAGTACCGCACCGCGGTCGAAGAGTGGAAGAAGAAGGGCAAGCCCAAGGGCGGGCGCTTTGACGCATGGCAGACGTTCGCACGCAGCGTCGCCAAATGCTTTGTAGGACAGTGAGCAAGAGGCCCTCACCCCAAGAGCAAGGGGTGAGGGCCCCTAAAAAATAAATCATGGACCAGATCCTTGTGATCGTTGAGCGCATTGTGATCTATTCGGTCTTGATCAGCGCGCTCTACGCCCTCGTCGCCCTCGGTTTTACCATGATCTTCGGGGTAGCCAGGGTCTTAAATTTAGCGCATGGGGCGTTCTTAATGGTCGGGGCGTACACGGCGTGGTTCGCTCAACAATATCTGCGCTGGGATTTATACAGTGCTTTTGCCCTGGCTGTCGCCCTCTGCACCCTGCTTGGGGTAGTTTTCTATCATGGCATTGTGCGCCACGTCCAACGCTCCTCCATCGCCACGCTCATTGCAACGCTCGCGTGTGCGCTGCTCATCGAGGAGCTCATTAAAATCTTCTTCACGACCAACACCCAATTGCTCTCGCCGTTCATCAGTGGGAGCATCGAGATTGACAAGACCACGGTCATCACCAATCGCATCATTGCGTTTGGGGCGTCGTGGCTCGCGATCATACTCTTCTGGCTCTTCGTGCACCGTGCGCGCTGGGGCAAGGTGATCTTAGCCACAGCCCAAGACCAAGAGGGGGCAGCCTTGGTGGGCATTGACGTCAGAAAAGTCTACACGCTCACCTGGGCGATCTCCGGGGCATTGGCGGGAATTGCCGGGGTCTTCTTCGCCTCATGGGTCAAGCTCGATCCGTTCATGTGGCGTGACCCCTTAATTATTAGCTTTGCTATAGTAGTCGTGGGCGGGCTGGGGAGCCTCAAGGGCTCGATTGTCGCGGCATATCTCATCGGGTTTTTGGAGGTGCTCATGACCTACTCCCCGTCGGTGCGCATCTGCGCTGCGGACTTTCGCTGCTTTGAGTTTCTCGGCTCGTCGTGGGTGGGGGTCTCGTCGCTTTTGGTCTTGATCGCGATTTTGTTTATCAAGCCCGAGGGGCTGTTTGGGAGGGCGGAATGAGCCCGCGTGCGCTCAAATTTCTCGTGCTCGGCCTGACGGTGCTCATCGTCGGTGCCATCGGGCCATTGCTGCCCTCCAAATGGATGACGACTCTCACGTATGCCCAGCTCTTCGCGGTCTATGCCATGGGCTGGGATATCCTCTCGGGGATGACCGGGCAGATCAGCTTCGGGCACATATTTTTTGTCGCGGTAGCGGGGTACACGACGGGGTTGCTCAATCTCTATCTCCACTGGCCCATCTGGGCCACGATCCCCGTGGGGGCTGTGATGGCGGTCGTGGCCGGGTTGCTCTTCAGTGTGCCGGCGCTGCGCCTGCGCGGTCCGTATTTTTCGCTGGTGACGCTGATCTTGCCCTTGGCCGCCGCGCGCTTGGTGATTATCTTGGCCGACTGGACCGGAGGCGAGCTGGGGAAGTTCGGGGTGGCGGCCCTATGCCCGCTCCCAGACTTCAAAGCGAATCAATACTGTAATTATTACTCGCTGTGGGGCCTGATGACCGGCGTGGGGCTCTTCTTAGTCTGGCTGAGCACCTCGCGCTTCGGTAAAATATTAGAAGCAATCCGTGAGAACGAAGAAGCGGTCGAAGCCGCGGGGATCAACACAGCGAAGTATAAGATCTTCGCGTTTGTGGTCAGCGCGTGTGTGGTCGGGTTGGGAGGAGCGTTCTCCGTGCACACGAACGAAGCGGTCTTCTTTAACTCGTTGCTCTCGCTCACGTCGTCCATCGAGATGATCGTCGCGTCGGTGATCGGGGGGATGGGGACGATTGTAGGGGCGCTGTGGGGCGGGTTTTTAGTGCGCGGGGGCGAGCAGGTGATCCGAGAGATAGCGCAGCTCAAGCTGCCCATCGGGGCCGAGGGCCTGGCGCTCTCGTTCTTGGAGCGGTGGGCGACGTTCATCTTCTTTGCGCTGTTGTTGGTGTTATTGTTCTTTGCGCGGCAGGGGCTGCTGCCGCTGCTCACAGGGCTTGTGCGGAGAGGGAAGAGATATGCGTCCGGGAGCTGAAGCCACGTCAGCGCCCGGGCAAAGGAGGTTGACGCCGTGGCGCTTTTGGAAGTGAAGAAGCTGCGCAAGTCGTTCGGGGGCCTGATGGCCGTCAAAGATCTCTCATTTCATGTCGAGTCGGGGGAGATCGTGGGGCTGATCGGCCCCAATGGTGCGGGCAAGAGCACCGTGTTTAATCTCATCATGGGGTCGCTCAAGCCCGACCAAGGCACGGTGCTCTTCAAGGGGCGCGACATCACCCATTGGCCGACGTACAAGATCGTCGATATGGGGATCGCGCGGGTCTTCCAGATCGCCCGGTATTTCCCGAGAAAGACCGTCTACGAGAACGTCGAGATCTCTGCGATCCCCAATGAGATCTTCACAAAAGCAGCCGATCCTACACCAAAGACCCTGCAGAGCTGTGCGCGCACAGGACTCTGCTCTACAGAGCATTCCCCGGACGACAATAACTGCCTCTGTCGTTTGGAGCTGCCGGGGATGCTCCCGCAAGGGGGGTTAAGAAGATTAGAGCTGGCCCGCGCCATCGGCACCGACCCAGAGCTTTTGCTCTTAGACGAGCCGTTTGCCGGGCTCTCCCCCGCGGAAGTCGACGAGATCTCCCATCTGATCGCAACCCTTCGCGATGAGGGCCAGACGATCGTCTTGGTCGATCACAACATGCGCGGGGTGATGCGCTTGGTGGACAGAATAGTTGTGCTTTGCTTTGGGGAGAAGATCGCCGAGGGCACTCCAGAAGAAGTGGCGCGCAACCCCCAAGTCCAAGAGGCTTATCTTGCCGGCGGTGGCCTCTAAGAACAACAATGTTGACCATCGAAAATCTCAATGTGTACTATGCCAAGGCGCACGTCTTGAAGAACGTCACTCTGAAAGTTTCGCAAGGGGAGTTCGTCTCGATCATCGGGCCCAATGGAGCAGGCAAGACCACGCTCTTCCGCACGATCTCGGGGTTAAAAGACGGGGAGGGGCGCATCAGCTTTAACGGATCTCCCCTGCCGCGCGATCCCGCGAAGATCGTTCAATTGGGCGTCATTCACTGCCCGGAGGGGCGCCACCTCTTCCCCGAGATGAGCGTCAAAGACAATTTATTGCTGGGCGCGTTTCGACTCAAAAATTTCGATCCTGAAAGCGAGCTCGAAAAGATCTATCGGCTCTTTCCGGTCTTGCGCCAACGCGAGCGACAGACGGCGCGGACGCTCTCCGGCGGCGAGCAACAGATGCTCGCCATTGGGCGGGCGCTGATGGGGCGTCCTGAGCTTTTACTCTTAGACGAGCCGACGCTGGGGCTGGCGCCCATTGTGAGAAAAACTATCGCCGAAGCGCTGAAGCAGATCAACGACTCCGGTGTGACGATACTCTTAGCGGAGCAGAACGTGCCGTTCGCGCTGGCTCACGCGCACAGAGTCTATCTGTTAGAGACAGGGATCATCGTGAAAGAGGGGACACCCGAAGAATTTCGCGCCGACGCGCACGTGCAGCAGGTCTATCTGGGGGGAGTCTCTTAACGTTCGATCACCAAGAGTTGTGGAGCACTCTGCACAAAGCTAAGGGCATCCGTCTCTTGAGCAGCCCCCAGAAATCCGCGCACCCAGTAGACCCCTGGAGGCACCGGATAGTCTTCGTCATCAAATTGATCCCATGTGCCCTCAAATGATCTTGTCTCTCTAGGCTGAAGCGTCATGATTCCATAGAAGGGGGGTTTTATGGGTATAGGGAATCTCCACCATTGCTTTTGCGCACTGGACACGACCACAGTGCCCTCAGGGGTCGTTACCGTGAAGTCCAGCGAACTGTCCACCACAGTGACAGGACAGGCGCTCGGGTTGGTGACCTTCCAGATGAGCGGCACATTCTCTCCGCGCTTGATGCGTTCGGGGACTTCTAAAACGAGCTCTAGCGGCAGCTCGCGCGCAATCCACAGACATTGCACAAGCTCCTCTTCGACTGGTGGATCGACGCGCACTCTCGCTTGAACGCAATAGCGCCCTGGTGCGATGGGCTGGCCCTCGAGATCGCGCTGATCCCACTCAACTGAGAACTGAAGCTCTTGTGAGGGAGCAAGCCGGCGCATTTCGGCGATCTCCTGAACGGGCTGTCCTTGCGCCCAACGCCAGACCTCTCTACTCCTAGCTGTCACGATGAAGTCGTACGCAGGGCGCCCAAGCAGCGTCAGTTCTACTGCTCTTTCCGTGACGTTGCGGAGCTTCAAGGTCAGCGAAATCGGCTCTCCTAGCCTCCAGAAGTCCTCGCCGCGCAAGGGAGGAGGAGCTTGTGAGGGGATCTCCAGCTCCAGCTTCAGCGGCGCGCCCTGCCGGATGCGCAGCTCGACCCTCTGGGACTTCAAGATCCCTATGTCCGTATAGAGCATCCCCTGTACCCAATAGGTGCCCGGTGGGACGGGGAAGCCCTCGAGATCGCGTTGATCCCAGCTAACGCGAGGGGTGTAAAACGCTCCTACAGCAACCCAGATCTCTTTGGAGATCTCCTCAATAGTCTTGCCGTGCGCCCAACGCCAGACCTCCATGCCTCCCGCTGTCGTGATGACGAAATCATAGGCAGGCCGCCGGGACAGTATAAGCGTCCTGGGGCGACCGCGGTTAATAAGCGAAAGAGAAAGCTCAACGGGATTGCCCTGAAATACGCGCGCTGTGCGCTCATAGCTGTTGGCAGAAAGCGTCACCATGAAGTCGCCTATGACCGCTCCCGGCCCTGCGGGCAAGATCGTACATCCCAAGAGAGCTGACACGCTGAGCGCGCTCATCACACTCAGCAACAATCTCATAGTTTTCATCCCCTTTCGTCTTTGAGATAGACCGTGCGCGCGGGGAAGGGGATCTCGATGCCCTCCTCTCGCAGTCTCTTAAAAATTCTCTTGCGCAGCTCATGCTGCGCTGCAAACTGATCGTCAAACGTCTTCGCCCGCACCGCTAAGAGAAAGTCGAGCGAAAAGTCTCCCATATTTGTAAAGCGCACCACGGGGGCAAAACTCGGATCGAGCTGCGGCATCTCTGCGATCGCTTGCTGCCCGATCTCTAACAAAACACGCTCCACGTGCTCCGGGTCTGCGCTGTAGCTGACACTTACGGGAATGCGAATCGTGACGGGTTTGTCCGGCATGGAATAGTTCGTAATGATGCTCTGGGCGAGCTTGGCGTTGGGGATGATAATCAGATTGTTCGAAAAATCTCGGATGCTTGTGGTGCGCCAGTTGATATCCGTAACATAGCCCTCTTGGCCCGTGTCCAGTTTGATATAATCGCCGACGCGGATCTGTTTCGCCATCGAGACGTTAAACCCGGCAAAGAGATTGGTCAGCGTGTCTTGGAGGGCTAAAGCCACGGCCAAGCTGCCCACCCCTAGCGCCGTCAGCAAGGGAGTGATCGAGACCCCTAACGTGTTGAGCAGGACGAGGAGCCCTAAGACAATAATGCCCCAGCGCACGAAGTTTCGCGTCAAGCTCGTTGCCGGGGCCTCGACCTCGCCGCGTGCGACGGTTCGCTGAAAGATCGCGCTCACGATGTTCGCCAGCACCAGCGTCATGGAGAGCACGACCAACGCCAGCAAGATCTTCCCCAATAATGCGACGAGCTCCTCAGGCAGCCGCGAGAATTCGAGGGCTAAATAAATCCCCAGGGCGACGACCCACAGCAAGAACGGCCCGCGCGTCGCACCAATAATAATATCGTCGAACTCCCATGTGGTGCGCTGTGCCCATATGTGTAAATAGTGAAAGAGATAGCGTCGCCCCACGATCCCAACGACTAAAGACCCAACCAGAATGAGCGTTGGGATCAAATAATCCCAGAGAGAGAGTTCTGCACTCATAGCTTGTGCTATTATACAGGGGTCTTGCCAAAATCCTCAAGCTGTGCTAGACTCACTCTATGATCCCGCTGCGCGA
>CAZODX010000032.1:0-3616 GCA_964578715.1 uncultured Thermotogae bacterium
TCACAAGACAAAGCACCAGCAAGACCGCGCAACTTTTCTTGAGCATACGGCCTCCTTTGTTTTGAGGGTGATCGTACTCTTTTCTTTTACCACAAAACCCTGGGTCTGGGCAAGTCTGGGGCATGCTCAGTTTGACAACGGCACGCTATCTCTGCTATAAGTAAGGCATTGCTGACAGGAGGTGAACCATGCCGGAGCTCTTGACAGCACTGGGTAACTTCTTGATCGCCGTGGGGATCACGATCTTGCTGATCCGCATCGGGGGCTACTTCGAGGGCATGTAAGGGGCTTTGAGATGAAAGCTGATGAACTCGTCCAGTAGCCTGTGAGCAAGAGTAATCTCGTCCTCGTTCAACGTAAGCCGGTCGAGCTTGTCCCAGCTCAGCCCGAGGATCATCTTCAGATTCTGGGCCAAGCGTGGGCTGAGTCGGGTGTCACCCGCTTGATGACATGCTGTACAAACAAAGCCCCCGCTCTGAGGAGAGAACCAGAATTCTTCCGTGATTCTATGCCTTCCGCGTGCACAGCTGCTCATGCGCGGTGCGATCCCCAGCGCCCGCATCAGCTTGAGCTTCACTGCTATTGCTGCCAGATCGAGATTCTGCAGAGACCCTAAATCTTTCAAAAAATCGCGCAAGAACTCGAAGACCACCCGGTCAGGATGGTGCTCTTCAACGAGCTGATTCAGTAAATGCGCTGTCTGCAGAGCGAGTGTGAGGCGCTCATAATCGCTCTTGATCGCGCGATAGTCTTCGATAATGCTTGCTTCTTTTAAGAGCTTGAGATTTTCGGCGTCGTAGAAGACGAGCTCACTGAGGGTTAAGAGATCTAATGCCGCGCCGAATTTGCTCTCGGTGCGCCGAGCTCCTTTGGCAATCAGCGAGATCTTCCCATAATCGCGCGAGAGCACCGTCAGAATCAGATCGCTCTCGCGGAACTTGATCGCGCGCAGAATAAACCCGATAGTTTTCAGGATCATATTCGAAAGAGTTCCCGCCGTCGCGTAGCTCTCTCTAATCGTTCCGGCACGACGCGCACACCTAGCCCCAGTCCCGTCGGCACTCGGATCGTCCCGTCGCTCTCCAGCACGAACGGCGGCTCTATTATATCTTCTTTCCAGTAGCGAGCGCTCGCCGAGATATCGTTGGGTAGCACAAACCCAGGCAAGCTCGCCAACGCGACGTTGGCCGCGCGTCCGATCCCCGTCTCTAGCATACCACCGCACCAGACAGGCACGCCCCGACTGAAACAGAGATCATGGATCTTCTTCGCGTTGAGCAATCCGCCCACTCGCCCTGGCTTGATATTAATGATCTGACACGCCCCAATGTCAAGGGCTTTTCTTGCGTCGTCGGGGGTCTTGATGCTCTCGTCGAGACAGATCGGGGTCTGCAGCTCTCTCTGGAGCGCAGCGTGATCAATCAGATCGTCATAGTCGAGGGGTTGTTCCAACATGAGCAGCCCAAATGCATCGAGCTGTTTTAGACGGGGAAGATCGGCTATCGTGTACGCGGCGTTGGCGTCGGCCATTAATGTTATATCTGGGAAGTGCTCGCGCACGGCGCGCAGGACTTCGATGTCCCAGTCGGGCTTGATCTTCAGCTTGATGCGCTGATATCCCTGGGCGCGACGCTGCGCGATGACTCGCAGCAATGTCGGGATATCTTTCTGAATCCCGATGGAGATTCCGCTCTCGATGCGATCTTTTGTGCCGCCGAGCAGTGTCGCTAACGAGACTCCCTGTGATTGGGCGAGCAGATCCCAGAAGGCCGCTTCGAGTCCGGCCTTGGCCATAGGGTGCCCTCGGACGGCCTTGAGCTGCGCTTGCAGCTCTTCAGCTGAAGAGAAATCTTTGCCGAGCACGGCGGGGATAAGAAAGTCTTTGAGGATATGCCAAGCCGTCTCGACGGTCTCGTAGGAGTACCATGGCCCCGCACCGGCGACGCACTCCCCGTAGCCTGTTAAGCCGTCGCTGTGTAGAGCAACGATGATGCAGGGGCGGACGGTCTCGCGCCAGCCGCTCGTCTCGAACGGCTCGACCAGCTCCATCTCAATGTGACGTAGCTCAATAAGCTCGATGTTCATGACTTGCTAATAGACTCAAAGCTCACTATCCCACGCTTCTCGTGGAAACATATCTCAAAACGCTCGAATATGTCCGCGCGCCCCAGGAGATTGAACCCGATCCCAAGCTTATCAGAAAAGCCCACGCGCGCTGGGAACCGTTCTGGGCCAAGCTGAAGTTCCAATAGATGCAAATAAACGGGGATGAACCCACCATCTCCTACCTGAAGATGGACGAGCTGGCCCGCTCGATAGTCGAATCCTATACCGTCAGCTATGCTTGCGTGGAGCACCGTATAGGCTGCTCCAGAGTCTACGTAGAGTTCTATGGGATACCATCGTTCAGCAATCTTAATGCCCACGGGGATCAAGGGGAGTAACTGACCTCGTAGGCTCTTATAGCGAAATGTGATGGGCATGGGCACTCAATATTGAATGCATATCTTCAGGGCGCGGCACGCGGAAGACTAAGGGCATAGGATCTATTCCTCGCTCGCGAAGCTGACGGTAGACTGCGGCTTCAGAATCACCAATGGCTATAATGACTCCTTGGTGGATGGCAATCACGCGCCCCGGATAGCGTTCTACCAGCTCGTCCAAGTGGTCTGCGAGCCACTCGTCATCTGTTTGCAGTTGTGCAGTATCCATAGGCATCTTATGATAACCCGAAAGATCCATTGGGGCAACTAGGGTACTGCATATTGAGCAGCGCTTCTCTTGTGGTCTTCTCCAGCAGATAGAACGCGCGCGTGTGCCCATCTTCTTCGATCACAAAAAAGTCGCTCGCGTAGTACCCTTGCGCGAAATAGTGCTCGAAGATCTCGCGCGTCTGGTGGCGCCACTCTTTCACTAACGGCATATTCTGCTCGCGCATCCTCTGCCAATGATAGGGGATCTCCAAGAGTAATCGCGGCTCGGTGCGCTGCAGAGAATACTCGAGATTGACTAAGAAGCCGTTGCGCTCTTCAGTCTGATTGATAACGGGAAGACTGCTCACGCTGGTGCGCTGCTCGTGCTGGAGTCTCCTCTGCACCCGCGGGCTGGTGATCCACCACTCGACCGTCAAGCGATCGGTCTCCAGCCCCGCGTTGAGCCGGTCGCGCATATCGCCGTAAAGATTGCGCTCGTATTTGTTTGAAATCACGCCGAGCTTGTGCAGATTAAAATGCGCGTTGGGGCTGACCAAGGGATCAAACGTCCAGGTGATCAGCTCAATCCCCTGGGCGAGCACGGCCTCGCGCTGCTTGAGCTTCAGCTCATACCCTACGCCTTGAAAGCGTCTTTCAGAACGCACCGCGCACATGAGCGAGCAGTGCTTCAGTTTATTATCTTCGATGCCGGGGAAGCCGTAGACAAAGCCGATCAGCCTCTCTCCCTCAAATGCCCCAAGCAATACTCCCCCATTCTTGATGGTCGTCAACAATAAGTGATGGGGCACAACGCTGATGTCCTCAAAGCCCCAGATCTCTTTCTGGAGCTGCTCGCAGGCGTGCAGCTCGTCGAGCGTTTGTAACGGACGGATAGTGATCACAAAGACCCCTCCCCTGGCTCC
>CAZODX010000032.1:3626-10516 GCA_964578715.1 uncultured Thermotogae bacterium
CCCCTTCCCGTGTCGGGAAGGGGTTGGGGGTTAGGTTGCTTGGCGCGCTTCCGACGATACATGAACTGGTCAGCTTCCTCAAAGATCGCCTCCAGGGGGCGCGGGTTCTGCGGCGACCATGATGACGAGCCTACGCTCACGGAGAGCTGCAACCCTGGGAACTCTTCACCTAAGCGCCGGCTGAGAGCTTGAAGCTCTGACTGAAGGCGTGCCAGCACTTGCTCGGCTTTCTCAGAATGTGTCTGCGGCATGAGAATGATAAACTCGTCTCCGCCGTAGCGAAAGAGACTATCGGTCTTGCGAACGCTCTGCCTCAAAAACTGCGCGAGCTCTTGGAGGACACGATCCCCGACTAAATGCCCAAAGCGGTCGTTCACCCCAAAGAAGCCATCTATGTCTATGAAGACTAAGGTGAACGGCGTGCGCGCGTCTATGAGCTGAGTGAGCATCTCGTCGAGGGCACGACGATTATAGACGCCGGTGAGGGGGTCGCGGCGCGCTTGCTCAGAAAGCTTCTGTTGTTGCTCGTGAAGCGCTCGCAGTTGATAATTATGCGTGAGCGCTAAAGTTGCCATGGTGACAAGCAGCGCTAAGGGTTCGAGCTCCTCAGGGGTCGGCAAGTGTCCATCGCGCGGCTGGGAGAGCGCAATTCTTCCAAAGATCTGATCTCCGGAACGCAGGAGCCAGTAGAGCATATCGTAGGGGCCCCATTCGGAGCTTGCGTTGGACTGCGCCACGGCATAGTAACGCAGCTGTGGCAAGCGCTCTGCAGAGACATAGAGAGCTGGCCCAATGGGGCGGCCTACTTCAAGGATCTGTTTATCAGAGAGGATCTCTCCGGCAGCGCGGCGCTGCTGCAGAAGCTGCTCTTGCTCGGGGGAGAGCCCTAAAGTGATATACTCGGCGATGGGCGGTGGGTCGGGGTGATCGGGAGAGACGGGCTTGGCATAGAGAGAGACGCCCACGCGCTCAAAGCGCGAATATCGTGTGAAGGCCTGGGCGATCTCGCGCAGGACTGCCCTGAGCTCGGAGTGCTGGAGAATCTGTGTCCCGATGGCGATGAGCTCTCGATAGAGCTCGATAGGGAATGCGCTCATGGAGTTACCCCTCGCGACCTAACAGTTGGGCGATCTCGGCTTCGTTCTCGTTCCAGCCAGGGCGCACTTTCACTTGGAGATCTAAATAGACGTGTCTTCCTAAAAACGCTTCGATCTCTTGTCGGGCTAAACGCCCAATCTCTTTGATCATGCGGCCGCCGTTCCCAATGAGAATGGGCTTCTGTGATTCCCGTGCCACGTAGATATTCGCGAAGATCTCCATTAAGCCATCCTCGCGCTCCCCCATATGAACGACTTCAACGCTGGTCGAGTACGGCACTTCTTTATGGGTGAGCTGATAGATCTTCTCCCGGATGAACTCGGCGATCACAAACTCCACAGGGCGATCGAGTTGGGTCTCATCGGTGAAGTATTTGGGGCCTTCAGGGAGGAGCTCCGCGATCGTATTAGCTGCCAATCCCAGATTGATCCCTTGCGTACACGAAATAGGGACGATCTCGCGGAAGAGCCCCGTCTGTTGATAGGCTCTCTTGGTCGCTTCGAGCTGTTCTTTAGAAGCAAGATCGATCTTGTTAATGAGGAGCACGATGGGCTTGGCAAAATCTCTGATATGCTCGAAGGCTTTCTCGTCGTCCTCGTGGAGCTTGCCCCACGGCTCGGTCATATAGACTAAGACGTCAAGACCATCCAGGGCGGCATACGCTTGCTTGAGGAGATACTTACTGAGTTTATCGACGGGTTGGTGGAGCCCAGGGGTATCCACAAAGATAATTTGAGCTCCTGGCAGCGTCAAGACGCACCGAATGCGATGGCGCGTGGATTGGCGCTTCTCTGAGACAATCAGGAGCTTCTTGCCCATGAGGGCGTTGATGAAGCTCGACTTGCCGACGTTCGCTTGTCCTAGGACCCCGACAAACCCCGATTTAAACCCCATTGAGCCAGCTTCCCTCCTGAACTATCTGGATTGCTCGGTGAATATCATACTGCAAGAGGCGATCGTGTGCCAGTGGGGGGATCTGCTGGGAGATGCGTTCATAGAGGGCGCGGGTGCGCGGGGCCATCTGAGAGGCGTCCCGGAAGCTGAGGGCCTGCCGGACCGTCAACAGCTCTATAGCTAATATAACTTCGACGTTCTTGGTGATCTGTAGCGCTTTGTACGCGGACGTCGTGGCCATGCTGTTATGGTCCTCTTTGCCCCCTGACGTTGGAATAGAATCGACGCTGGCAGGGTGAGCGAGCACCTTGTTCTCGGCGACGAGCGCTGCGGCTGTGTACTGCGGGACCATAAGACCCGAATTCAGCCCACCTTCGGCGATCAAGAACTTGGGCAGATCAGGGGCTTCAAGCAGGAGCGCGATCTGTCGCTCTGCAAAATTGCCGATCTCCGCGACGGCTTGCCCTAATAATTCGCAGCAGAACGCCAAGATCTGCCCATGAAAGTTTCCCCCTGCTAGTACCTCCCCCGACTCGGCAAAGACCAGGGGGTTATCTGTAGCTGAATTCATCTCGATCTCGAATTTTTCTTGGACGAAGTCGAATATATCGAACGAAGCGCCGAGCACTTGGGGGATGCAGCGCAGGGTGTAATTGTCCTGGACGTCGTCGGTGCGGCTGTTGGCGAGCCTGCTGCCGGCAAGCCATGCCCGCATTGCGTGAGCGACGCGGATCTGGCCGGGATGGGGGCGGGCCTGATGGAGACGCTCATCGAACGCTTGAGTGTGTCCGCGCAAGGCTTCAAGTGCAAGCGCACTGATCGCTTGGGCTTGGGCTAAGAGTTTCTGGGCGTGTACGAGCGCGACAAACCCCAACGCTAAAGTCACTTGCGTCCCGTTGATGAGTGCCAGGCCCTCTTTGGGGGCCAACTGCAAGGGCTCCAGCCCAAGCTCTCTCAGCAGCTCTCTCCCAGAGAGGGTCGTGGTGCCGAGCTTGGCCTGGCCCTCGCCGATCAGAAGCAGTGCTAAGTGCGCCAGGGGGGCTAAGTCCCCGCTGGAGCCGACAGAGCCCTTAGCTGGGATAATGGGCACGACGCCGCGATTGAGAAATTCTTTGAGATACTCGACGATCTCGACGCGAACCCCAGAGCGCCCTTGCAGCAACGAATTTAAGCGAAAGAGCAGAGCTGCACGGGCGGCTGCCTCGGAGAGGGGTTCCCCGACACCGACGGCGTGGCTCTTTAAGAGATTCTCTTGGAGCAGCGAGAGCTTTTCGCGTGGGATCGTCTGGGTGCTGAGCTTCCCAAAGCCCGTGGTGATTCCGTAGGCTCTTTGATTTTTCGCGACGAGCTTATCGACGACAGCGCGAGCTTCTCGCACGCGCTGGAGAGCTTGTGGGGCCAGTGAGACAGATTCCCTCTCAAAGACGATCCGCTTTGCGCTCTCTGCTGTCAACGAATGTCCATCGAGCTCGATCATGGGTAATTTCAGTATACTGAGAGATGCGTTGAGTGTAAAATTGAATTACGGAAGCTGAAGCATTCGGCTGAAAGAGAGAAGCCCGCTGCGGGGTGGCTTCTCCGTGTGCTTCACGCGCTTCTCTTGGGGGCTGATTCACAGTGTTTGCGCAAGAATTTTACGTTGTCTGCGATAATATTCGCAGTACGTTTAACGTCGGGGCTATTTTCAGAACCGCCGACGCTGCGGGGATTACCAAAATATATCTCTGCGGCTACACGCCCACGCCGCCTCGCTACGAGATCGAGAAGGTCGCGCTGGGGGCCGAAAAAACAGTGCCGTGGGAGCATGTCGCCCAGACCTGGCGCCTCTTGGAACGCCTCAAAGCTCAGGGCGTGCAGATCGTCGCTTTGGAGAATAATATTGACTTCCCGACAATAGACTATCGCGAGTTTATCCCGAAGTTTCCTATAGCTTTGGTGCTGGGCAATGAAGTCACAGGGCTGTCTCGAGCGCTCCTGGCGCGTGCCCATGTGATTATGAGCCTTCCCATGCACGGCAAGAAAGAATCGCTGAACGTGGCGGTGGCATTTGGGATTGCTGCATATCGCTTGAACGAGCGCCGGCGGTGATCCCTTTCCCCTTGCACAATCGGGGTCTTTCAGATATAATTAATGACCTCTGGGCTTGTCTGAAGCCCCGTGCTAGGGTCCAAGGGGTTTTCCCCTTGGGCAATGGTGTGGTTGCGTGGAAGGCAAGTCCATTTTGCTTTTGAGGTGATCGCCATGCAGGAAGTATTGAAGACCCTGCAGCGACGGTCATCGTCTCTCTCAGAGGGGGATCTGCGGCGCATCCTGCAGGCTCTCTGCAGGGAATCGGATATTTGGCAGGCCGCAGGGGCATGCGAGCGCCCATTCCCTCACTTTGTGGCAGTGATAGAGGCGATGCATGAGATGGGGTATTTGCGTGTTGATGGGAACGCGTATGAGTTCACGCCCGCAGGCCGTGTGGCCTTAGAGCATTGGGGAATTGCGCTGTCGCCCCCTCTGGGGAAGCCCTGTCCATCCTGCGCCACCGGTCCTGCTCCCCTCCCAGAGCTCCAAGAAAAATTCTCCCAGATCGCTCAGGCTCGCCCTCCGGCTGCCATGGAGTTTGAGCAGGGGTTTCTCACGACAGACTCAGTGATCCGACGCGTGGCCTGGATGGATCGCTGCGGCGATCTCGTCCGAAAACAGATCGCTATTTTAGGAGATGACGACCTGCTCAGCGTCGCGTTAGCCCTCACAGGGCAACCCTCACAGCTTGTCGTCTTCGAGATCGACGAACGTCTCGTGAGCTTCTTGAACGAGCAGGCTGAGCGTTCTCAATGGCCGTTGCGTGCCTACGTACACGATCTGCGCCAGCCCTTGCCCCAAGAGTTCTTGGGGAAGTTCGAGGTCTTCGTCACTGATCCGTTGGAGACCGTCGAGGGGTTTTGGCTCTTTATAGAACAGGGCTTATCGCTCCTGAAGCCTGGGGCAGGGCAAGCCGGGTATTTTGGGCTAACCAAGATCGAGGCGTCCCCGCACAAGTGGCGCTTCTTTGAGCAGCAATTTGTCACCAAGTATGAGCTGTTTATATCAGATGTCTTGCGGGACTTCGGGTTCTACGAGAATTGGCCGTATCTTGTGGAGACAGCTCGATCGGCGATGTTCTCTCGAGTTCCAGATCGGCCGTGGTATCGCTCCACGTTCTTTCGCATCGAGACGCTCCAAGACTTTCAGCCGCCACGGTGTCGCTCCCTCGGGGAGGAGGTGGATATCTACTATGATCACGAGTCCATCATAGCACCAAGGAGGTGAGCAATGCGGGAGCAGGTCCTAGGGCGCCATCTCATCGTGGAGGTCTTCGAGGCCGATCCCCGTCTTCTCGATGACGCGCAAGCGCTGGAGCAGCTTCTGCTTCGCGCAGCGCATGCGGCAAACGCCACGGTCATCCAGAGCGTCTTCCATCGCTTCAGTCCCTATGGGGTCAGCGGCGTCGTCGTCATTGCTGAATCGCATCTGACGATTCACACCTGGCCAGAGTACGGCTACGCCGCGATCGATATCTTCACATGTGGGCCGAAGATGGACCTAGAAGCGGCAGTCGCCGTCATTGCCCAAGGGCTAGGGGGGCGCATCATGCAGATTGAGATCAGCCGCGGCAAGGCAGTCAGAAGTCTTGCTCAGCAGCGTGCGCTCGAGCTGAGCACCGCTTGAACGTGGAGCAGGGCTACAATTCTTTCAGCTTCTGGAGAAGCAATTCTCGCGTCTTCTTGGGGTCGGCTTGCCCCTTGGAGGCTTTCATCACCTGGCCCTGCAGGAAACTGAGAGCGGCTTCCTTGCCTGCCCTGAAATCTCCGACGGCTTTGGGATTCTCTGCGAGAACTTTCGTGACGAGCTCAGCTAAGACGCTCTCATCAGATATCTGTTCCAGGCCCTTCTCCCGCACGATCTCCTCCGGGGCTTTGCCCGTCTGAAAAGATTCTGCAAGCACGTCTTTGGCTACGGTTCGATTGATCTTCCCGGAGCCAACCATCTGCAGTATGTGCGCGAAGTATTCGGGTTTGAGCGGGATCTGCGAGCTCCCTTTCAGCAGCCGCAGCAGCTCCGACATCATCCAGTTGCTCACGTCTTTCGGATTGGGGTAGAGTTTCACCACAGCTTCAAAGTACTCAGCGATGGGGCGCTCCTCCGTGAGCACCGCGATATCGTACCCTGGGAGCTTATACTCTTGTGCCCAGCGGGCACGCTTCGCTGCGGGCAACTCCGGCAGTGACCTCATCACCCTCTCTCGCCACGCGTCGTCTATCTGCAGAGGGACGAGATCCGGGTCAGGGAAGTAGCGATAGTCTTCAGACTCTTCTTTTGTACGCATGAGCTCAGTCCGGCCTGTCTTCTCATTCCACAGGCGCGTCTCTTGGGTGAGCGAGCCGCCCCGCTCAAGAATCTCTTGTTGACGCTGCTCTTCAAATCTGAGGGCCTCTTCGACCGCTCGGAACGAATTCATATTTTTGATCTCGACCTTCGCCGGCCGGGGGCCGGCGAAGATGAACGTCGAGCGAAGCTTGCACGGAGATATTCGCATCGCAGCGCAGTGAGCCCTCTTCCATGTCCCCGCTGCACACTTCTAAGTACCGTAATATCCGACGCAGCTCTTCCATGTAGAGTCGCGCTTCTTCAGGGGAGCTGAGATCCGGCTCGCTTACGATCTCAATGAGCGGGACACCCGCTCGATTGAAGTCTATCAAACTGACACCGTCTTCGGTATGCAGCAGCTTGCCCGCGTCCTCTTCGAGGTGAATCCGCCGGATGCGAATGCGCTTGCCCGTAGGGAGATCAAGATACCCCCGCACGGCCAGGGGTTCGTCAAACTGCGAGATCTGATACCCCTTGGGCAGATCGGGGTAGAAATAGTTCTT
>CAZODX010000033.1:0-9197 GCA_964578715.1 uncultured Thermotogae bacterium
TCTTGAACAAGAGCCTCCAGCCCCTGCGCGTAGGAAAGCTCGCGCTTGGCCCCGTCGCGCCGGCGGCGCAGCTCTATTGTTTTATTCGTAATGCTGCGCGAGCCGATCACCATGCGATACGGAATCCCAATGAGATCAGCATCGTTGAATTTCACCCCGGCGCTCTCCGCGCGGTCGTCGTAGAGCACCTCAAAGCCCGCAGCACACAAGAGAGCGTACAGTTTTTCTGCTAATTCTGTTTGCTCGGCTCTGTCTGTGTTGAGCACAAGCAGGGCAATGTGAAACGGCGCGATCTCTTCTGGCCAGATGATGCCCTGCGCGTCGTGATGCGCCTCGACAACAGCTGCTAGGAGCCGCCCGACACCAATGCCGTAGCAGCCCATGACGAGAAATCTTTCGCTCCCGTCTTTGGTGAGAATTTTTGCGCCCATCGCTTCGCTGTAGCGCGTGCCCAGCTTAAAGATATGCCCAAGCTCCATAGCGTTCTTGAGCACCAGCGGGCTGCGACAGCGCGGACAAGGATCGCCCTCGCGCACGAGCGCGATGTCCGCGACGACGTCGGCGACAAAATCGCGTCCGTAGTTGACGTTTTTGAAGTGAAAGCCCTCTTTGTTTGCGCCGGAGACGAGATTCTTTTCGGCGATCACTGAGTCATCGGCAACGATCTTCACCGTGCTTTGCTTGTGCAGCCCAACGGGAGACGCATAGCCCGGCACAGCGCCGACGGAACGAATTTCAGTCTCTGTCGCGGGGCGCAGCGTGCGCGCGCCCACGGCGTTGGCGAGTTTGGTCTCGCTCACTTCGAGATCGCCTCGAATCACAGCAAAGATAAAGTCTTTCTCATCGGCGATGGAGAAGACGGCCTTGGCCGTGCGCGCCGGCGCGATCTTGAGAAACTCTGCAAGTGCTTGAATAGTTTCGCACCCCGGCGTCGCGACTTCTTCAAGAGACCCCAGAGATTCCGTCGGGTTGACCGGGGCTTTCAATATCTGCGCGATCTCGCGATTGGCTGCATAGCGACAGTGTTCACAGAGAGCGACTTGGTCTTCTCCGACGTCGCTGAGCAGCATAAATTCGTGAGAGTCTCTGCCGCCGATCAGTCCTGGGTCGCCCTGAACGACGACGGGATCGAGCCCGCACCGTCGGAAGATTCGTTCGTAAGCTGAGCGAATCTTTGGGTAGAACGCGTCCAGGTCTTCGTCGGAGCTGTGGAAGCTGTACGCGTCTTTCATGATAAATTCGCGGACTCGGATGAGGCCGCCGCGCGGGCGCGGCTCGTCGCGAAACTTCGTCTGAATCTGATAGAGCACCAACGGAACTTGACGATACGATCTGATCTCACGACGCACAATGTCCGTGACGGCCTCTTCGTGCGTCGTCGCCAAGACAAGCTCGCGCTCGGCGCGATCTTTGAAGCGAACTAATTCGGGGCCGTACTGATACCAGCGCCCGGACTCTTGCCACAGCTCTGCCGGTTGAACAATGGGCATTAAAATTTCTTGGCCGCCGATGGCGTCCATCTCTTCTCGGATGATCTTTTCGATCTTGAGCCGGACTCGCTGCCCCAGCGGAAGCAGTGTGTAGATGCCCGCTGCCACGGGGCGAATAAACCCAGCACGAACTAAGAGCTTATGGCTGATGAGCTCTGCTTCTTTTGGGGCATCGCGCAGCGTCGGGATGAGCGCTTGCGAGAATCGCATAAAGACCTCCTGAGCTTAGAGAGTGATAACGATAACGTGCTCTGTGCAAACTAAGGCAGGGAGACCCGATTGGTGCGCCGCGCGAAGCGTCGCAAGGTGCGCCACGTCTGGGCAAATGATCTGTTCTGCAGAAGTTTTTGGATGAGCCAGCTGTGCTGCAGGCGTCGCAGCGCGACGCGCTTCTGGGGAACATCCATCACGAGCAGAGCTAGCACAAAGAATACAAACCCCGGCATGATCGGCAGGACTGAGCCGAGCACGCCTAAGATAAACAGAATCAGAGCGATCCCGTTGCGCACGAGGCTGCGCATCGATAGGAGCATCATCCCTTCACAAGCCAGGCCTTCACTGCCAGTATTACGCGCTCTAGGAGATTCCAGACGAGGCGCCCTAGCCAACGACCTAAGGTGACAGGTATAGCGAGCCAGCCGAGGATCGCTAAGTGTATTGCTCGTTGCATATCTTGCCAAAAACTTCTATTGGGAATCACACTTGTACTCCATCGCAACCTTAACTAGCTCGTCGACGATCTGATCCTCCGGCACACGCTTGTAGGGCTTGCCGTCAATGTAGATCGTCCCGGACTTCTCGTGCCCCACAAGCCCGATATTCGAGTGCAACGCCTCCCCAGGCCCATTCACCACGCAGCCGATCAGCGAGATCTTGATGGGTTTGTCTACGTTCTCCAGGCGCTTCTGCACTTCGGCGACGATCTTTTCTAAGTCTATCCCGATCCGCCCACACGTCGGACACGACGTGTACTGAATCCCCTTCCAGCGAATGTGCAATGCCGCTAAGATATCATAGGCGACCTTGACTTCTCGAACGGGATCGCCCGTGAGCGAGCAGCGCAACGTGTCGCCGATGCCCTCGAGCAAGAGCGTCCCGATCCCTAGCGCCGACCGCACGACGCCCGTATCCCCTGCTCCTGCTTCGGTGACCCCCAAATGCAAGGGGTACTTGATCTGCTTGGCTATCAGTCTGTACGACTCGATCATCACCCGCACGTCGGTAGACTTCAGCGAGACGACGATGTCCGAAAAATTATTCTCTTCCAAAATCTCGATCTCGCGCAGGGCCGCCTCGACCATCGCCTCGGGGGTGGCGCCTTCGTATTTGACTAAAAGATCTTTGGGCAGCGACCCCGAATTGACCCCGATCCTGATAGGAATGCCCTTGTCGCGCGCAGCCTTGACGACCTGCTCGATCTTCGCCCGGTCGGTGATGTTCCCCGGATTGAGTCTAAGCTTGTCTACCCCTTGCTCGATCGCTTTGAGCGCCAAGCGATGATCAAAGTGAATGTCCGCGACCAACGGAATAGCGATGCGCTTCTTGATCTCGGCGAGTTGATTGGCCGCGTCCATGTTTAAGACAGCGACGCGCACCAGCTCGCACCCGGCTTGTTCGAGTCTCTTGATCTGGCGGACGGTCGCCTCGACGTCGCGTGTGTCGGTGGTCGTCATCGACTGCACGACGATGGGATTGGTGCCGCCCAGCTTGAGCGGGCCGACCCGAACTTCTTTTGAAACCCTGCGCTGAATTGGAGGAATCATAGGAGATCTTTCAGCAAATCAATGCGTCGCAGCACCCCCACTAAGATGCCGTCCTTGTTGACGACCGGCAGCGACTTGACGTTCTTGCGCACCATCAAGTCCGCGGCGGTGAGGTCGTCTTCGTCTTCTTCGACGGTGACGACTTCTGGGGTCATGTAGAACTCGATGCGGTCGTGCTCGATCTCGCGCAGCTTCTGCGACAAGTGATTCATATCCGTAATGCCGTAGAGCACTTCAAAGTAGCCGGGCAAGGCCCCTTCGATGATATCGCGCTCGGAGATGATCCCGATAATACGGCCCTCCTCGTTGACGACGGGGACGCTGCTGAGCCCACTGCGATAGAAGAGCTCGATGAGCTCGCGCACGGTCATCGAGGGCTCGGCCGCTGTGAGGTCCTTGGTCATGATCTCTTTGATCTTCATAGCTGTGCTATGTGAATCTTTGAGAGCATATGGTTGAGGATCGCGCGGTCGGTCACAACGAGCTCGTCGCTTTCGGCACTGGCAGTAGCAGCGGCCATGCCGAAGCGCGCCGCGTCGATGAGCGAAGCCCCTTGCGCTGTAGCGCTGAGCGTCCCAGCGATGAGGGCATCTTCAGCCCCCAAGAGATTCTTAAACTGTACATCGCGGGCTTCTAAGTCCCACGCGCCCTCACGGGTGATGAGCACGTCATGCGTGATGTCGTGCGACACCAAGACGGCTTCTATCCCCTGAGCGACCCAGCTGCGTCCCACCTTGAGAATCTCGTCTGGGCTTGGGAAAGGGCGCTGGCGCGTGTCGGGCTTAACCAGCCACGGCTTCTCAGCGAGCGCCTGGGTGAGCGCCTCCCCAGCGGCGTTGACGATCACCGGCACGCGGCGCTGCTGGGCCAGACGAGCCAACTCTTGATAGAACGTCTCAGGAACACCGGGAGGCAGACTGCCCCCAAGAAAGACATACCGTGCTCGACCGAGTGCCCTTTTGTATTGAGTGAGAAAGCGTTTGAGGGCTTCCGGGGGGACAGTCGGCCCTTGCTCGGTGATCTGAATGGGTCTCTGCTCGTGCCCACGCTCCAAGAGCGTGACAGTGGTGCGGGTCTCGCCCTCGACCCAGATGAAGCTCGTAGTGATGCCTTCGTCGCGCACGCGCCGTTCAACGGCCCGTCCCGTCTCCCCGGCGATGAACCCCATCGCGATGTTCTCTATCCCCATGCGCGCCAGAAAGATCGAGACGTTGATGCCCTTGCCCCCGGCAGTCAGATATGACCGAGTGGCGCGCATGACCGGCATCTCGCCGTCTTCAAGGCAGAGCCGCTCGATCCAGTAGATCTTATCTATAGTCGGGTTAGGCGTGACGGTGATAATCATACCAGACTGCGTCTGGACTATTCGGCGTGCCGCCTGTGGCGGCACGGTGTACGGTGCAGGCGAAGCCTGCCAGGCCTGCTACCGAGCCCTCGGTGATCGTGACGTGGACGAGTTCTCCGATCAAGTCCGAAGAACCCTCGAAGACGACCGTTCTATTGTCGCGCGTCTTGCCCATGAGAAAGCCGGGATGTCGCGCAGGGCCCTCGACTAAGACCTCGACGGTCTGGCCCACGCACTTGCGGTTCTCCTCGTCGGTGATCTGCTTCTGCAGCGCCAAGAGAATCTCAAGACGGCGTTGCTTCTCTTCGTCTGGGACAGTATCGCGATATTTATAGTACGCGATCGTTCCCGGTCTGGGGGAGTACTTAAATATAAACGCGCCGCCGAAGCGGGCCCGCTTCACCAAGTCGACCGTCTCTTGGAAATCTTCCTCAGTCTCGGTGGGAAAGCCCACGATAATATCTGTGGTGACGTTGACGCCGCGCTCTTGCAGCGCTTTGACTATCTGCAAAAATTGCTCTTTGGTGTAGCCGCGACGCATATCTTTCAGAACTTTATCGCTTCCGGACTGCACCGCCATGTGCACGTGCTCGCAGATATTGTTCTCTTCTCCAAAGAGAGCAATCACATCGTCGGTGATGTCTTGGGGGTGCGAGCTGGTGAAGCGAATTCTGGGGATGGGGATCTCGGTCAGCGCCCGCAGGAGATTCGCAAAAGTAATATTAGGGTCTTTGAGATCTTTGCCGTAGGAGTCGACGTTCTGGCCCAAGAGTTGGACTTCCTTGTAGCCTTGGGCAGCGAGCTCGCTTACTTCAGCGAGGATATCGCCGGGGAGGCGGCTCCGTAAGAGCCCTGTTGTGTATGGGACAATGCAGAACGAGCAGAAGTTCGAGCAGCCCTCGGTGATTGTGACTTTGGCTTGGAAGCGACTGGCGCGTAAGAACGGGAGATCTTCGATCTTATCGGGGATTTTGTCTACGGCCATGACCCAGCCGGGTCTGCCCAGGGCGCGCTGCTGACGCGCTTGCTCGATCAATCGCGGAATCTCAGAGATATTGGCGCTGCCGAAGACGAAGTCAATCGCGGGGCTCTTGCGAAAGAGCTGCTCTTTGAGGGCTTGGGCGACGCAGCCACCTACGCCGAGCAAGAGATTTGGGTTCTTCTTTTTGAGCTGGGCGATGACGCCCGCTTCAGATATGATTTTATGAACGGGCTTTTCGCGCACCATGCACGTATTGAAGAGCACGACGTCGGCGTGGGCCGGGGCGTCCGCGGGGAGATACCCCGCGCGGGCGAGCACCCCGGCCATGCCCTCGGACTTGTGCTCGTTCATCTGACAGCCCCAAGTATAGATATAGAAGCGTCGTGTGCTCATAGAGTATTACACTATAGCAGAGAGGGCCGAGCCTCTCAAGCCCGGCCCTCGTGTTTAACTAGAATCCGCCCTTGGCCTGCTGGACGGCGCGCAGGGCGTTGACCACGCCGTAGCCGTAGCGGCTGCGCGGGCTCCTGCTGGTGGCTGTCATGCGCAGGATATTGGTGGCTTCTGTGGCAGAGAGCTTAGGGTTGACCGAGAGTATGAGCGCTAAGACCCCGCTGACATGGGGCGCGGCCGCCGACGTCCCAAAGAACGGCCCGTAGCCCCCAAACGGATACGGGGTCAAGATCGCGGTCTTCAGCAACGGGAGGAACTGCTCGAAGTTCTCGATCTTCGCGGCTAATTCTAAGAATTTCTCGTAGCTGATGTCGCCGCCGGGGGCGACAACGTCGAGCTTGGAGCCGCCTTGGCTGTAGCTGGTGACGTTGCCGTCTGTTCCCGTCGCGCCTACGGCAATCACACCTGGATAGGCCGCTGGGTACGATACACAGCTTGGGAAGGCCTCGCCGAAGTTGCCCGCCGAAGCGACCAAGAGCACGTCCTTGTCGAGGGCGCGCTCAACGGCTTGACGGAGTTGCCCCGGCAACTCAAAGCATCCTAACCCACCAAAGCTCATATTCACAATGCGCGCGCCGTTGGCGACCGCATAGTCGAGAGCCTTGACGATAGTATCAACTGTTGCGCGCCCCTTGGGGTCAAACGCCCGCACGTCCATGATCTTGACTTTGGGAGCTACTCCTGTCAGCCCGATATTATCAGCGGCGTTGGCAATGATCCCCGCCACTGACGTGCCGTGAAAATCTATCGTCGTCCCCTCAAGAGAATCGTTGTCGTTGTCATAGAAGTCCCAGCCGTGGATGTCGTCTATAAACCCGTTGCCATCGTCGTCTTTGTTGTTGTCGGGGATCTCTTTGGGGTTGACCCACATATTATTGATCAGCTCTGGGTGTTGCCAGTCTACTCCAGAGTCCAAGACAGCGACGACGATCTCGGGAGACCCCAAGGTGATCTCGTGGGCTTGGCGGGCTTGGATCTGATCGAGCCACCACTGATTGATATATCGCTCTTCGATGCGCAGGGGCTGTTCGAAACGGTTGTTCTCTTCGTTCTGCTCGCGGACCTGGTTGAACGCGCAGTCAACAGAAGCGCGGAAGCGAATGAGGGGCAGCTCGGCGATCTGCCATTGTAGGGTGACGGTCGCTTGGCGATTGCGTTCGAGGCGACGGACCTGGTCGCGGCCGAGCAAGAGCTCATTGAGGGGCAGTCCCAGCTCTGTGGCGACGACGTCGGGCATGAGATTGACGCTGATGCAGACGAAGAAGCTTGACGAGACGTCTTCGTTGCCCACGTTGGCTACGGTGACGGCAATCGTGACGACATCTCCAGGCTTAGGGTTTTCCGGGGTGACTTTGATCCCTTGGACGATCAAGTCCGGCCCTTGCCCAAACTGGGCCAAGACCCCGCCTGTCCAAAGAATGCCCACAAGCACTCCCACGAGCGCCTTCGCTATGGTGCGCATAGATCGCTCCTCCTTCCGTTTTCCGTTCTTTGCTCAGTTTTATGGTGTTTATATTATCATCCCGGCAAAGGGCTTGCGTCAAGCCCCTTGACGGGCGCACGGTGTCAGCCTACGCCCATTTTATGATATAATAATAACCACAGGGGGCTAAACTGAGGCACAAAGGGGGTGTGAAGAGCAACGCACAAAAAAGCTACACAAATCTCGCGTCTTATCTTGAACTCTTAGCAGGAGGAGGATCGTATGAAATATCGTACGCGCATGTGGTTTCAGACAGTGGGGTTGGCCATAGCTGCACTGGTCTTCCTTGGGCCGCTGACCGCGCAAACACAACAGACGATTAAGATCGGTGTTGCCGCCGGTCTGGAGATCGCCAACGGGCGGGATACGCTGCGTGGGGCGCAGCTCGCCGTCGAAGAGATCAACGCTGCTGGCGGCGTGATGGGCCGCAAGATCGAGCTCGTCGTCGGCGACATGAAGACCGAAGGGGACGGGGAGCTCGCCCGCAGAGTCTATCAAGATCTCGCGTCGAAAGTCGATGCTGTCGTGGGATTCTTTCGCTCGGAAGCGGTGCTCGCCGTGCTCCCCGATATTCCGCGCATGAAGAAGCCCTTGTTGATCACCGGGGCGACTTCACTGGCGACCGATCAGGTCCCCACCAACTATGACAATTATAAATACGTCTTCCGCCCCATGATCAATACGTTCTCACTGGTCGGGGACACGCTGCGGTTCGCCGGGGACTACGTGGCCGAGCTGGTCAACCGCGGGATCTTGCCCAATCGCAAGGTTGTGCTCGTCAACGAAGACCTCTCGTCGGGGAATCTCTTCATGTCGCTGATCGGGCCGCGCCTAGGCCAATTGGGCTTTGAGATCCTCAACGTCAAGAAGCTCGCCGTCGGCACCAAGGACCTCGCCCCCTTGATGACCGAGCTGCAAAACTCCGGCGCGGCGATCGTCTTCACGTTCTTCTCCGATCCGGGTCTGGCGACCGTCTTCACCAAGACGTGGGCCGAGACCAAGACCAAAGTCGCGGTCTTCGGCATCAACGTCTTGCTCCAAGACGACGTGAGCGTGCGCGAGCTCAAGGGCGCGGGCACAGGGTACGTCATCGCGGACTTCTCCGCGGATGCCCCCGTCACTCCTAAAACGAAAGCGTTCTTCTCTGCCTTCCAGAAGAAGTACGGCGTGCGCCCCATCTACACCGCGGGGATCACCTATGACTCTATCTATCTCCTGGCCGAAGCGATCAAGAAGGCCAATGGGCAGACCGACGCCGACTCGCTCGTCAAGGCGCTGGAGTCCTTCAATAGCTACGACAGCGCCTATATTGGCGCGGGTGGGCCGTACTCGTTCTACCCCGTGACGGGCTTCAACCCCAGGGAGAAGATTAAGCTCACCACGGCTTCCGGGGACTTAGAGTTTGACAACTGCTTGCCCGCGGGGATCACGACGCTCTGCTTCAAGAACCCGCATGATGTGCGCTGGGGGTTCAACCGCTTGAAAGACAAGCCCACGGCGTTTGATGGGCTACGGGCGGTCTGGACGCAGATCGGGCCTCTGGGGGCTGACGGCGCGTTCGATCGCCAGTTGCTCTATCCGGGAGAGTTCTCGGACAAGCCCGATGACCCCTACAGCCTCTATCAGTTGCCGCCGCACATGAAGCCGTAGCCAGACTTCGTCTGGACTGTACACCTTGGCC
>CAZODX010000033.1:9207-10432 GCA_964578715.1 uncultured Thermotogae bacterium
CCTCCCGCGACTTGCGCGCGGGAGGCTTTTTCTATTAAGATTCTGAGGGGCAATTGCTCCCCAGGGAGGTTGCTATGGATTTCGAACTGAGCGAAGAGCACAAGCTCATCCGCAAGACAGCCCGCAAGTTCGCCGAAGAAGTGATTCGTCCCGCCGCCAAATACTACGACGAGACCTGCGAGTACCCCTACGAGATCGTGGAAGAAGCCAAGAAATTAGATCTGATCGCCCCGGCGATCCCCGAAAAATATGGGGGTGCAGGGCTGGACTTCCTCGCTGCTGTGATCGTGATCGAAGAGCTCGTCCGCGGCGACCCAGGGATTGCGCTCGCCATCACGGCTCGAATCTTCGGAAGCGATATGATCTTAGAATTTGGGACGGAAGAGCAAAAACAGAAGTATCTCGTCCCCGTAGCGAAAGGCGACTGGGTCTGCGGCGCGGCGATCACCGAGCCGGAAGCGGGTAGCGACGTGGCGTCGTTGAAGACCCGCGCCGAAAAGAAGGGCAACAAATATATTCTCAACGGGACGAAGATGTTCATCACCAACGGCTCGATTGCGAACTTTTTAATCGTCTTCGCCCGAACCAATCCTAATCCTCCGGAGCGCCACGGCGGGATCACGGCGTTCATCGTAGAACGAGACCGGCCTGGCTTCAAAGCAACCCCGATCCATAACAAGATGGGGATTCGCGCGTCGGACCTCGCGGAGATCACGTTAGAAAACGTCGAAGTCCCCGAAGAGAACATCGTCGGCCAGGTGGACATGGCGTTCTATCACTTGATGACGTTCTTCTCGCGCGGGCGTACGGCTGTCGCTGCCCAAGGCGTAGGGATCGCGCAAGGGGCGTTCGACGAAGCGCTGAAGTACTCTCAAGAGCGGGTGCAGTTTGGCAAGCCCATCTGTGAGTTTCAAGCGATTCAGTTTAAGCTCGCGGAGATGGCCACGGAGATCGAAGCGGCGCGGCTCTTGACCTATCAAGCCGCGTGGGAGATCAGCAAGGGCGGCAACCCGGCCAAGATCGCTTCGATGGCGAAATGGTATGCTGGAAAGGTCGCACGCGAAGTCGCCAACGAAGCGTTGCAGATCCACGGCGGCTATGGGTTTATCAAAGAGTACGACGTCGAGCGGTTCTATCGCGACGCAAAAATTATCGAACTGTACGAAGGGACAAGTGAGATTCAGAAGTTAATTATCGCGCGGGCGCTGCTGGGGAAGATTCCGGG
>CAZODX010000034.1:0-9856 GCA_964578715.1 uncultured Thermotogae bacterium
GTCCAGACGAAGTCTGGCGGAGAGGGTGGGATTTGAACCCACGACCGACTTTCGCCGGTACGTGCTCTCCAGGCACGCCCCTTAGTCCGCTCGGACACCTCTCCGGTTTTGATGGCTTTTAAAGTTTAGCTCAAAGCGTGGTCGTTTGCAACGCTAGGACGTTTTGGTGCGTTGGAAAAATTCTGCGCGTCGCTATACACTTTTTCGTATGAAGATCATCTGGCATCCCAAGTGTTTAGAGTACGGGGCGCCTGGGCACCCGGAGAGCCCGGAGCGTCTTGTGAGGGCGTATGCGTTCTTGAGCGATCCCGCACTGGGCTATGAGTTTGTGCAGGCCGAGCCTGCCAGCGAAGAAGACCTCTTGCGCGTGCATTCCCCGCGCCATCTGGAAGACGTGAGGAATCTGCGCTTCTACGATCCCGACTCTCCCAGATATCCCAATATTTTTGAGTATGCGCGGCTCTCGGCAGGCGCAGCAATCCAAGCGATGAGACTGCACGGCTTCTCGCTGATGCGTCCGCCGGGGCACCACGCAGCGAGAGAGCGCGTCGCCGGGTTCTGTTACTTCAATAATATCGCGATTGCCGTGCGAGCGTCAGGCAAGAAGACGCTCATTGTCGACATAGATGGCCATCACGGCGACGGCACGCAAGCGATCTTCCTTGGTGATCCGCAAGTAATTTACATTTCGCTGCACAGCTTCCCCAACTATCCGGGGACGGGCTTGCGATCAGAACAGAATTGCTATAACTATCCGTTGCCCTTCCATTGCGGGGATAAGGTCTATCTGCAGACGCTCGACGACGCGCTTGCGTCAATAGATCTGAGCGGGATCGAACAGATTGCTATTTCAGCGGGGTTTGACACATACTACAAAGACCCGTTAGCATCGCTAGGGCTGACGACAGAAGGGTATTATGAGATTGGGCGGCGCTTGAGGAAGCTTGGGCTGCCGGCGTTTGGGGTGCTCGAGGGCGGGTATAATGTCGAAGACCTGGGGAAGAACATTCACGCGCTGCTGAGCGGGTTAGGCTCTTAGAGCTTCAGCACTTTATACTCATGCTGGCATGGTGGCCCGCTGGCGATCATAAGCGTCTTGTCGTGAAGATCCATCACCACCGAGACGACGCTGGCGTAGCGTTCTTCCGGGGGAAAATTCTCGTCGGGATGACGACAGAGCGAGTAGGGAAAATCCTCGTGATCGCGCAGGATCTCTTTTGCTCTCTCAAGAGAGATCTGAGCACGTGCGCGCAGCAGCTGCTGGACGCGGGCCAGTCGCTGTTTGGTGCTGGGGCGCTTGGAGGGCTGCACCTCGCGCGTCAACCCTACAGCGTGCAGATTGATGAAGTGATTCGTATGCGCGAGCCAGCCGTCTTGGGGGAAAAGCGTAGCCACACCCGTCGGCGCCGTCTCTAGGTCAACGACTCTGTCGGGCGCTTGCGCGATGAGAAAATTCGCAGAAACGCCGCGCTCGCCCTCGGTGACGACGCGCACCGCGCGATCAAAATCTGTGCAGCGTAAGACCTCCCAGCACCGCACGTGAAAGGGCTTGGCGAGCATAGCCCAGTTGTCGTGCTCGGAGTTCAGCCCGTTGATCGTCAGCCCTAGACCCGCTGAATTTAGGCCGATCTTGCCGCCCACGATCCCTGCTTCGGTAAAACACAGAATTTCGGGCATCCCCGGCTCACGAATTCTTAAAACTAAGCCCTGCACGTCGGGAATCCAGTCCCAGTTCTCGGCTAATAGCAAATGCTTGTTGGTAGACTTTTGGGGCAAGACGGCAAAGCTGGTGCAGCCGTCGGACCTCTCCCCCGCCCCCTCCCCTAAAGGGGGAGGGGAGTTCCCCCTCCCCTTGAGGGAAGGGGATGGGGTTAGGTCAGAAGTAAGGGCTTGTTTCGTTACTTCGCTATAGATTAATTCATAGCGCGCGTTGAGCGCCGCGATCTCCAGGAGTTCTCTCTGCGAACCTTCGGCGACGCCGCGCATCGCCTCAGCGTAGTGAGGCGCGTGCTTTTCGATGACACGCAGATAGAGCCCGGCACGTCGTAGCACTTCGGCTTTGGGGAGTTTCGTCTCGCGCTCGAAGCGATAGAAATAAATCTCTATATTTTGGGCGATCAGCTCGCGCGCGGATTTGCCGTGCGCCAGCCCCTGCTCGTAAGGCGTGCCCTCTAGCTCCAGCACCGGCAGCGTCGTCATGGGGAAAACTCCTTCGCAAAGGTGATCCAGGCGGGTTGGCGCACAAAGCCTAGTTTTTCGTTGATTGTCAGCATGCCCACGTTGTCGCTGTCATTCCAAGTCTTGATAACTTCGTAGCCGTGCGTGCGCGCGTATTCAATAGTCTTGAGCTTGAGGGCCATCGCGACCCCCTGGCCGCGATACTCGCGCCGCACCCCCGTCAGCCCTTGATATAAGTCTTTTGGCTCGTCTTTGCTCTTGCGTAAGTTGCTCAGCCCTATATACTTTTCCCCGCCTTTGGCGATGAAGTACCCTTCGGCGATGGCGTCGGGATGCTCGATACTGTATCGCAAGAAGTGCTCGAAGTCCACCGGCGTGTACTGATCGGGATGGGGCACGTCCTCCATGATGACCACGTAGAGTTCATGCAGCTTTCTGAGAGATTCTGGGTCACGTTTCAGCTCGTCGGCGAGCGTGGTGATCGTCAATCCGTGAGCGAAGAATCTTTCGAGATAGTGCGCGAACTGAGAGAGATCAAAATTCTTCACAGCGAGGCGCGACTCCCAGGTGCGCCGGATTTCAGAAAAGCCGTTCTTCTGGAGGAACGCGACGCTGCGGGGATAATCTTCGCGGGCGCTGGTGAGGGCGCGCACGGCCTTGAGCGCGACGAGATCGCTCACGATTTTCTCGTAGAGTGCGGTGCCGATGCCTTGTCTCTGAAAGTCGGGATGGACGCCCACGTACACCCAGAACTTCTGGGGATGGAACATGTGGGGCATGTGGTTGTACTCGGCGTAGCCCACGACCCGGTTATTCACTTCGGCGACGTAGCGTTTGAAGATATATTTTGTTCTATCGAAGTGCTCGTCGTCGTAGCGGATCTCATCGGCGCTGTAGCGATAGTCGGGATAGATCGCATTGCCGATCTGGGCGATAGCAGGGTAATCATTAACTGTAAACTCGCGGACTTGGAAGTTCATAGGGATTTGGTACGCCCGGGAGGACTTGAACCTCCGACCTCTGGCTCCGCAGGCCAGCGCTCTGATCCCCTGAGCTACGGGCGCACAAGCTCCGCTTGACCTTCATCTTTGCTCGCCTGCGGCGAGCGAAGACGTACAGTCCAGACGGTAAAAAGATTCTACTGTGAAATTGCCGTGCGTGCAACCGTGGGAACGCAAACCCAGGGGCGAAGCGCGTGACTCCCTTCACCCCTGGGTGGTTGCTTTTTACTTCACGATGAGCTTCTGCACCTTCCCTTTGAGCACCGTTCCGTCTACAGCGCGCACGGTGACTACGTACAGATAGACGCCGCGCGCCACACGCTGGTCACGCTCGTCCTTCAGCGTCCACAGAACGCCTTCAGATGACCACGGGCTGCGATAGACTAGGCGCCCTTGTAGATCGTAGATCTCGACTTGGAACTCTTTGACTAAGAACGTGTGCTGTGGCCGGAAGAGAACCCCATCGCGCTGCGGCACAGCTTGGATGGCGCTGCCCAGCGCCATCGGCTCAAAGTAGAGCTCGTCGAAGACGTTGCCGAACGCGATCTCGCGGATCTCACCATCCCCCAGGATGATCTCATAGCCGGGGAATTCTGAATCGGGGCAGATCGGCCCGGTGCGCGGATAGGTCTGATACGAGATGACATCCGGACGCACCTCACAGACCAGATACGTCCCCGGCGGCAGGTTCGTGAACGCAAACTGTCCGTTTGCATCTGTAACTGCTGTCAGGGTGATCGGGTTGCCCCAGACATCGGTGCCCGTCACCCTGATAGTAATGCCACGCAGGAACGGCTCATGGCTTGCTTTGTGGCCGTCGCCGTCGAGATCGAGCCACTTGAAGCCGCGAATGATCCCGGCCCCGCTGAGCACCTGAGTTGGCTCACTGTCTTGATTGTTATTGGGAGTCGGGTCAATCGCGTCAGAGGTCACTTGCGCGGCGTTGACTATCGTCCCGATATTGCTCACCGTCGGCTGGATGGTGATCGTCACGGTGACTGTGCCGCCGTTGGGGATGGTGCCGAGATTGCAGGTCACAACGCCCGCAGCGTAGGTGCAGGAGCCTTGGCTGGGCACGGCTGAGACGAAGATCACTCCATCGGGCAACGTGTCGGTGAGCACGACGTTCGTCGCTGCCGACGGCCCGTTGTTGGTCACGACGAGCGTATACGAGAAGTCTTGTCCGACGACGACGGGGTCGGTCTCGTCAGTCTTCGTGATGCTCAGATCGGCTATGCCCTGGACCTCGGTGTCTTCGGAGTCTGTATTATTACTGGGATCGGGGTCATTCTCGGCCGCTGTGACCTCTGCAGTATTAGTGATGGTCCCCGGTGCGTTGGGCCGGACGACGATGGTCACAACGACAGAGTCGTTCGCGGGTATCGTGCCCAAGCTGCAGATGACCTGATTTGGCGCGAAGAAGCTGCGGCCGGGGCTGGCCGAGACGAACGTCACCCCGCTCGGCAGTGTGTCGGTGAGCGTGACGCTCGTCGCGGCGGTGGGGCCGTCGTTGGTGACCGTGATCGTGTACGTAAGATCGTTCCCGGCTGAGACGGGGTCAGGGTTGTCTGTCTTGTCCACGCGCAGATCGGCCACGCCACGGACTTCGGTGATCACACACGACTCATTGTTATCAGGGTTCGGATCGTTGCCATCAAGCATATAGGCCTGAGCGCAGTTCTGGATGGATTGCCCTGCAGCTGGATCTTCTACCGTCACTGTAATTGTGATGATCACTGTGTCGTTGGGGTTGAGAATCCCCAGATTACACTCGATGAGATCTGGCGGAGTGAACGAGCACGACCCTTGAGTCGTATCCACCGAGACGAAGGTGACCCCCGACGGGAGCGTGTCGGAGACGTAGACATCGCTGCTTGTTGGGTCGGGGCCGTTGTTGGTCACAGTAATTGTGTACGTCAAGGTTTGGCCGACCTCGACGGGATCGGGGTCATCGCTCTTGGTGACGCTCACGTCAGCGCCTGTGAGCGGCTCGAACTCGTACGCTCCGCTGTCGCAGCGATCTACGCTATCGCCGTCGCCGTCTATAGGACGCCCGACGCCGCGTTGGTCTGTACCGGGCGGGGGGCAGACCCACTCGTCCACGTGATCAATAGCGGGGCTGCCGGGCAGCAGGGCATGAGTTTCTGTGGGGCCGCCGTTGTTCTGCAGTAGGCCGAGCATCGGGTCTGTGCTCAGCAGATCGCCAGTATTAGTGAAGACATTACTGCACGAACCATCGCTCAGGATGTTATAGCCTCCCGAAGAGATAGAGCCGGCATTGCTACAATCGCCACCGTTGATGCTGTTGGCGATGATCGAGCTTTGGATATTTCCAAAATTCCCGTTGTTAGTGTTGCGGATGCCCCCGCCCTGTACAGCGTTGTTATATGCAATAGTGACGTGGATGACGTCGCTGATCTGCCCAGCGTTAAAGATGCCTCCGCCAAAGAAGGCAGAGTTTCCGCTGATCGTCGTGTTGAGAACCGACGCTGGGCCGCCGCCGATGGAGCCGCTAGAGCCGTTGAAGATCCCACCCCCGTTGCCCAACTGGGCACGGTTGGCACTGATGGTCGTGCCGGAGATGTCCCAGATCGTGCCGACGTTGAAGATCCCGCCGCCGTTCTGGTTGGCGTAATTATTGTGAATGGTCGTTTCAGTGATTGTGTTCACCCAGGCTCCGGTCGCGATAAAGATGCCCCCACCGCTGCCGCCCGCGCCGTTCTCGATGATTTGGCTATTCCATATCTCTAAGGACGTTCCAGGGGCGGCGTAGATACCTCCACCGGAGTTGCCTGCAAGGCAGCTGGAGATGACGACGTTGTCGAGGGTCAGGCCCCCGCCTTGGACGAGAATGCCGCCGCCATCACCAAAGAACGCATCTGTGCTCCCGTCGGTGATCGTCAGGTCTATTACCCTCACATAGCCGGCCAAGATATGCAGGGCGCGATCTATGTCAGCCGCGTTGATGATCGTCAGCCAGGGGCCGGCCCCCTGAATGGCCACGTCCTCGGTGATATCTAAATCTCCTGTCTGGTTGGCGTCTTCGTTAAAGCCAAGAATGCTCAGTGTATATGTTTGAGCATCAAGAATGATCACGTCGTAGAACCCACTGTTGTCGATGCAGTTATCAACGGGCGTGTTGGTGTTGGCAGCCTCGACGGCCTCGCGTAAGGAGCAGTCGCCGTCGGTGTTGAGCTCGTCATCTGTTGTAGTGACTTGGATCTGTCCATAGACGGGCTGCATCCACCACAGCCCCAGCACGATACCGGCCATCCACAAGAGCATATATTTTTTAGTCATCATGGCTAGAACCTCACTTGTACCCCTAGAGCTAAAGCACTGATATATTCGACCGTTAAGACAGCGGAGCTAGTCAGCTCCACCGGGCCGATTCGCCATATCCCGTCCACCCACGCTTGGTAGAAGTCTTTGATCAGCCCAAGGAAGATCACGCGCAGCTCGCCGCGAAAGTCCCCCATAGCGACAGTGAGCGTGAGCGTATGCTTGAGGATATTCTCAGTCGAGCAGAGCACCAGAGAGATCCCGGTGCAGAATTTGATCTCACTTTGGACGTGGAGCCCTGGCGGGTCGAAGCTGCCGACAAGCTGAGCGAGATAGACCTTCCATGCCCCTATCGAGTCGGGATAGAACTCCCAGAAGGCTTCGACGGCGACATCGCCGATCTTCACAGTCGTTGTGAGGACGTTGAACTTGGCGTCCAGCCCCGGCCCCAAGCGCAGCGTGTTCGTGAGCGTCAGATTAATGGGCTGAACCTGCCCAATGGCCGTGATCTCCAAAAGACAGATCACTTGGGTAGAGCAGTTTTCCCCTGTCAGATCGGGCTGTTCAAAGAGCTGGAACTCCGCGCGGGCGTGGAGCGTTATGCCCCAAATCTTGAGATTGCGAATAAAAATCTTCTCTTCTTGCGGGGTGAACTCGTCAATGACGATCCCGCCGTAGAGGCGTTCTAAGGGCTTGCATTCGGCGAAGCATTCCAAGCCCTGGCGTGCTCCTACCCACGTCTCGCTGCGCACCGTCAGGCCGCTCACGGTCTGGCCTTCGACAGTGAGCACAAAGCCCATGCGAAACTCCGGGGACACTGTGCCCACGTTGGCGGCCATCGCGTGCAAGGAGAAGAGCAATCCCCCGATGGGCAAGGTCAGATCGAAGACGCTCTTGCGCAGCGTCAAGTCCGCATCGAGCATTCCTCCCCCGTCGAAGGCTTGAGCGAGCGCGAGGTTGGCTACAGTCGGATGATAGAACCCCACGTCTTCGAGCAGCCAATATAAGTAGCTATCGGGCAGGGGGCAATCGCGAAACGGCGGGGTGACATCGCCGGGAGCGGCGCGCCGCACGCAGTAGCGCAGGTGCGCCAGATCGCTCGTGCGCACGAACTCGATCTCGGTGATGCTGGGAGCAAAGACTAAAATATTTTTGAGCGTGAGCGCCCCGAGTGTTGCGCTCGCTGTGAACGCTTGATATTCGATCCCCCTGAACGTGAGCACCGAGGTGCTGGTGAGCTCCAGCCCACTGATGCTCAAGCTCAGTATAACGTTCAGCTCGAACTTAAAAACTCCCAAGTCGATCTTGCGGCAGACGTCTTCGTCTATGAGGGTATCGCCGTCGTCGTCTATGCCGTTGGGGGGATCTTCGTCGGTGAGGAGATCCCCGTCCTCGTTAACGTCGCAGCTTGAAGATTTCATGACCAGATCGAGCTGCGCGCTCCCACTGATCGGGGCAGCGAGGGCGGGCAAGGCGAAGATTATCCCTCCGAGCAGGATGCTGAGCACCGCCACCCTGGCCATAAGGAGCCTCCTCCATTTTTACTGTTTTTAGTTTTAAGTAAATTTTAGCACATCTGTACCCGCATTGTCAAGATCTATGCTGTTTATACACATATAAAAACGTACATTAAGCTATAGGTGGAGCGTCGCCTTGGTAGTGTGCTATCATAGAAGCCTATGCCCAAGACTGACGTCCTTGAAGCGCCATCACCACGCCAAGCCCCGCTCTCGCAGGAGCGCATTGTGCGGGCGTGGTGGCCACTGGCAGCAAGCTGGATGCTCATGGGGCTCGAGCTTCCCGCGGTGAGCGCCGTTGTCGCACGGCTCCCAGAGCCGCAGATCAACTTAGCAGCGTATGGCGTCGTCTTCGCGCTCTCTATGATTATTGAATCGCCGATCATTATGCTCTTGGCGGCCTCGACGGCTCTCAGCAGAGATTGGGATTCGTATCTGAAAGTGCGGCGCTTCATGATGCAGGCCGGGGCGTTTCTCACGGCGCTTCACGTTGTGATCGCTTTTACGCCGTTGTATTATGTTGTCGTCGTAGATCTCATCGGCGCTCCAAGTGAGATCATCGAGCCGGCGCGCTGGGGACTAATGATTATGACCCCCTGGACGTGGTCTATCGCGTATAGACGATTCAATCAGGGGGTCTTGATTCGCTTCGGGCACTCTGAAATTGTCGGCTTGGGCACGGTCGTGCGGCTCAGCGCAAATATTTTGGTGCTCAGCGTGGGGTATCTTATCGGGACGGTGCCGGGGATCGTCGTCGCAACAAGCGCCGTCTCGATGGGCGTGATGAGCGAAGCTTTTTTTGTTGGGCTGCGGGTGCGCCCGCTCTTGCGGAGACTCCAAAAGATCGCGCCCGATGGGGAGCCCCTCACATTGAAGTCGTTCTTAAAATTTTATATCCCCTTGGCGCTGACGTCTCTATTGACTCTCTTGGTACAACCCATCGGGAGCGCAGCGATCAGCCGGATGCCGGGGGCATTAGAGTCGCTAGCCGTCTGGCCTGTAGTATCGGGATTGCTCTTTCTATTGCGCAGCACAGGGATCGCGTATAACGAAGTCGTCGTCGCGCTCTTGGGCGAGCCCAAAGCCCAAGAGAACCTGCGGCGCTTCGCCACTATTCTCTCGCTCTCTCTGACGGCGATCCTCGTGCTCATCGCCGCGACGCCGCTGGCAGGACTTTGGTTTAGGGGATTGTCAGGGCTGCCCTTGACATTAGCGAATCTGGCCCAGTCGAGCCTATGGCTGGCGGTGCTGCTGCCGGCGTTCAGCGTCTGGCAGAGCTGGTATCAGGGCTCGTTAGTCTACGCGCGCCAGACGCGCGGGGTCACCGAAGCCATGGCGCTCTCCCTGCTCGTGAGCAGCGCGATCTTGGGAGCAGGGGTGCTCTGGGGACAGGTCACGGGATTATATATTGCCCAAGCAGCGTTTACCATTGGGGGATTGGCACAGATGCTCTGGTTAGCGTATCGCAGTCGCGGGGTCTTGTCATCTTGAGATCTTGCTTTGCTCGGCGCTCGTATGCTATTCTTCTTGTGAAGGAGAAACTATGGATCAACGACAGCGTTCGTATGTAGCTGCCGGCGTGCTCTTGGTGCTCATCGGCGTTGGGCTACTTGTCTTCCAGACCGTCCCTGAGCTGCAGAAGCTGCTTGCTCTCAGAGATACTTGGCCCTTGACCGTCATCGGCGTTGGCGTGGGGTTACTTATCTTGGGGTTGCTGATCAACGCGCCGGGGATGGCCATCCCCGCGATGATCGTGGGGGGCATCGGGGGAATTCTGCTCTGGCAGGATATCACTAATCGGTGGGAGAGCTGGAGCTATATGTGGACGCTCATCCCTGGCTTTGTCGGTGTGGGGATCGTGCTCTCCGGGCTGATCAG
>CAZODX010000035.1:0-9785 GCA_964578715.1 uncultured Thermotogae bacterium
ATGGAGATCATCGAATCTGGGCAGAAGGAGCTGTTACAGCCACCTGATGTCGAGGAGTTTCGGCGGTGGATGAGGGAGAACAAGTCTCCCGCGCTCACAGATAAAGTCATGGACGAGCGCGAGGCCGTCAAACGCTTCATCAAAGACGGCGATTACATCGGGGTTGAGCTCTACGGCACGGTGCGCTGCCCCATGTCGATCATTCGCGAGATCGTGCGCCAGGGCAAAAAGAGACTCAGACTCGCTGGGCAAGGGCTGCTGGAGATCGACTTTCTCGTTGCTGCGGGCTTGGTCGAGGCGATGGACATTACGTATGTGGGGTACGAAGTGCTTGGGCTATCGAATATCTTGCGGCGCGCCGCCGAAGGCGGCAAGATTAAGCTCGTCGAGTGGAGCAACGCCGCGATGGCCTGGCGCTTCAAAGCTGCGGCCATGGGCGTGCCGTTCATCCCCGTGCGCTCAATGCTCGGCACGGATACTCTGAAATACAGCTCGGCCAAAGTCGTCAAGGACCCATTCACGGGCATTCCTGTGACGCTTCTGCCCGCGCTGATCTTAGACGTCGGGATCATCCACGTCCATCGCGCAGATAAGTACGGCAACGCGCAGATCGACGGAATCTCAGGGTTCGCGTTCGAGATGGCACGCGCCTCAAAACGCTTAATTATCAGCACCGAAGAGCTCATCCCCACTGAAGAGATTCAGCGTTACCCGGAGCGCACGATCATCCCGTGGTTCTTAGTCGACGCCGTCGTCGTTGCGCCCTTTGGGTCGCATCCCGGCGAGATGTGCTATTGTTACGAGCGCGATCAGGAGCATCTGTTAGAATTTCTCAAAGCTGCCGAGACCGAAGAGACGACCCAGCAATATTTACAGAAGTACGTCTACGGGCCGAAGACTCATCAAGAGTATCTTGATCTCATTGGGCGGGATCGCTTGGAAGCACTGAAGCGGGCTTGTAAAGGGCGGTGAGACGATGGCCGACTACAGCCCCACAGAGCTGATGATCTGCATCGCGGCACGCTTGATGAAGGAAGCGCGCACGGCGTTCATTGGCACGGGCATCCCGATGCTCGCGGCCTCGCTGGCGAAGAAGCTCTACAACCCCAATCTGATCACGATCTTCGAGTTTGGGGGGATCGGCGCGTCCCTTGAAGACCTCCCCCGCGCTGTGGGCGAAGCGCGCACGTTCTATCGCGCGATGGTCGCCACAGGGATCTGCGACGTGATGGAGACCGCGCAGCGCGGGCTGATCGAATACGGCTTTCTCGGTGGCGCTCAGATCGATCCCTACGGAAATTTAAACACGACCGTGATCGGCCCACACGACAAGCCCAAAGTGCGTCTGCCCGGCAGCGGCGGGGCCAACGACGTTGGCTCGCTGTGCTGGCGCACGATCATGATCATGAAGCACGAGAAGAAGCGCTTTGTCGAGAGGGTAGACTTCATCACAACGCCGGGGTATTTAGACGGGCCGGGGGCGCGCGAGCGCGCGGGGCTTCCTGCAGAGACCGGGCCCTATCGCGTCGTCACCGATTTGGCGCTCTTGGGCTATGACGAAAAAACGAAGCGCATGATGCTCCTTGCGACGCATCCGGGGGTGACCGTCGAGAACGTTATAGAAAACACGGGCTTTGAGTTGATCATCCCTAAGAACGTCGCACAGAACGAGCCGCCCAGCTCAGACGAACTGAGGGTGCTGCGCACTGAAGTCGATCCTGAACGATTGTATATTTAGCGAAGGGGTGAAAATGAAGCTCTTCAAAATCATTAGTTTCGGGCTGGTAGTTCTCGCAGTCGCGCTGCTTTGTGGGGAGGCGAGCTCGCAATCTCTCCCCACATGGAACGTCATTCTCATCTCGTGGGATGGAACACAACGAGCACATTTAGAAGAGCTGCGCGAGCAGGGGGCACTGCCCAACTTAGTCGCCTTGACTTCTGCTGGTGCAGCATTGCCCATGAGAGTTCAAGGCCATGCTACCGATACCAAGGCCGGACATTCTGAGATGCTCTCCGGCTACGGGCCAGACGTTACGGGGGTCTTCAGCAATCGGCGCTATCAAGCCATCCCTGAGGGCCTGACGATCTTCGAGCGCTTGAAAGCGCGCTTCGGCCAGCAGATCGCGACAGTCGCCATCACCGGAAAGCGCCAGAACATCATCGAGATCCTCCAGAATGCCCTGCTTGAGATAGATTTCGCGCTCATTCGCGCTATGGACTCAGCGCGCAACGGCCCCATCATGCTGAAGGCCCTCGAGAATCTAAAAGATCGCGCGTTTTTCGCGTTCTTTCACTTCAGCGATCCCGATCATGCCGGGCACGCCCACGGTGAGAATTCTTCAGAGTACTCTGAAGCGATCAAGACCTGTGATCTGTGGCTGGGGAAGATCATCGCAACGTTGACAGAGCTCGGGATTCTCTCCAGGACGCTCATCTATGTGACGACAGATCACGGCTTCGATGAAGGTCGCAAGACTCACAGCAATGCGCCGGACATTTGGTTGGTCACGAACGATGCTATAGTGGCGCCTCCGCAAGGGAGAGAGGCATTACAGGGCGACATCGTGCCGACGCTGCTGGAGCGTTTCGGCTTTGATGTAAGTATGATTGAGCCGGCGCTGCCGGGGCAGTCCTTGCTGAAGCGATAAGATTCAAATCTGCCGTTCTAGCTGGCTTTCTAATCTAATACTGACCCCCAGGCGCTTCACCGCTTCTATGATCTCTCGAAAGCGCGGGTCAGCTTGCAATAGCTCCCACGTCTGTTCGTCTTCGATGTCTATGCTGCATTGCCAAATATGTGCTTGCTCCGTGCGGTAGAGCGCCAGGTCATAGACCCCGTCTCTCTCCAGAGCGATCTGTCGCGCCTGCTGCATTAGAGCGAAGAGACGCTCCTCAGGCACCGTCTCGGGCTTCACCAGCTGGAACGTCAGGATCATTGTGTCCTCGCTCTCGCCGCCGCTCTTCTATGATGCCCACGAGATGGAATTGAGAGCGGAGGAGCAGCCACGTGCCCCTCCGCTCCGCAAATCTTTCCTGAATGACCATTGATAGGGCCTAGCACATATATATACGTATTATACTATTTCCCGGTCCCTTAAATTCTATAAAAGGGCACAAAATGTTATTCAACTCGATGCCTCCTCCAAGTTCTCCTTTAGCCTCCTCGAATTTAACCTTGGCAGGAAGCACCGCTACGACCTTATCGGACTTATCTAGTAATTGGGCTTGAGCGCTCAAGGCTCCCCCAGGTGCCGATGTTGCAATCACTCGGACCTTATAGAATCCATCAGGGAGGTATATGGGTGTCTGCTTTCCTGGCCACCACATGAGGCCGAGGACAACCCCTTTCTGGAGGTCTTCCGGCGTTAGCTTCTCCAGCCCTTCAACCGCCGCAGAAGCGAGAATCACATTGTCGGTAGAGCGGGAAGCCCAAAAGACCCCTGGCGCCAACCGTATATTGAACTCCTTTGCCGCAGCGTACATAAGCTGCTGAATCTGCTGCATAAATTGCTGCTGCAACTGCTGCATAAGAGCCGGGGAAGGTGGCTGTGTCCCCGGTGGCTGTATCCCTGGAGGCTGTCCATACTGCCCATACCCAACGACGACCACGAGTGCCAGGAGCAACCCCAGCACTCCCCAGACCTTCCGAGTGCGCATCATTGTGCATCACCCCTTTTGGTTTCGGCTCTCTTGGGCCGGGATTGAGTTTCGGTTTCAGTATAGACTCCAAGCGTGAAAAAAACGTGAAATGACGGGATCGACGAAAATTTCGGCAAAAACAGATGATGGCAGTTTGAAAGGAGTCCGAGACGGAAGCGTAAAGTCTTCCCCTAAGAAAGCTCAGCGTGCCCTGCGAAGGCTTGCAGAATCTGCCGGTTGATCGGGACGTTTTGGAGAAAACTCGCTCGTGAGGCTTCGTCACGGATCTGGCTTGCGACACGGCAGACTTCGTCATACGCTTTCTGGAGATAGATTTTGGCTTCGGCGGTGCGCCCGTGCGCTTGAAGAATTTGATAGTGTGTGAAATAGAAGCGCTGTGCTTGGGTGATCATCCCGTGCTGGGCTTCAAGCACCTGCATCGCGCGTGTGGAGCATTCCAACGCTACGCTGAGATCCCCGCGCCCCAGATGCGCCCGGCCCTTCTCGGAGAGCGTCTCGACTTCTAATCCCTTCAGGCCCGCTTCACCGAGCATACTCACTACACGATCAAGATAATTCAGGGCTTCGTCAAAGCGCCCTTGCTCGTTCTGGAGCGTCCCCAAATTCAAGAGAATGACCCCCAAGCCGCGCCGGTCCCCCACGGCGCTCATCAATTGATAAGCGTGCTCATAATACTCTTGGGCTTGTGCCCATCGCCTCAGCTCGCACATAGCAATTCCAAGGTTGTTGAAGACCGCGGCTTGACCCCACAGGTCGGAAGCTGCTGCAAAGCCTGCAAGAGCTCCCTTGAAGCTCTGTTGCGCCTGTTCGTACTCCCCTAAGAGGAGCTGAATGGTGCCGATGCTCTTTAATGCAGACGCATGACGTTGGGCATCACCCTGAGCTGCCCAAATCTCTGCTGCTCGCCGGAAATATTCCACTGCTTGGCTGTATTCACCTATCTGGCCGTAGACATCGCCGCTAGAGTCCAGCACCCTTGCCGTGACTGAAGGGTCAGGGAGCGTTTGGCTGAGCTCCCATGCCTGCCTCAGGGTATTCTTAGCCGCTTCGCGCTGACCGGCAGAGAGTTCAAGATAAGCCCTCTTCTGATAAGCTTGGCAGAGCTGAGCCGTCTCTTTGAGCTCTTGCCCAAGCGAGATCATCTCTGCGATGACGGCTTGAAGCTTCTCCAAAGCCGGCTTAATATCGTAGATCGTGGGGAAAAGATCGGTGTAGCAATCTAACAGCTCGAGCTTCGTCTTGCGCAGGCGCGCCGCGCCCTGGGCTTGCAGCTTAGAGAAGAGCTTGAGAGCCCTTTCTGTGAGCGTGAGGGCTTCGCCGTACGCATAAGCGCGCTGAGCTCGTCGGACCGCTTGGAGCATATACGTGAGTGCCTTCTCCCACAGCTGCGCGCGCTCACAGTGCTCGGCAAGCTCTCGCGAGAACTCATCGAGACGGTCGGGATAGAGTTTCTCTAAGGCTTCGGCGATCTTCTTGTGCCCGAGTCTCTTGTAATCCGTGCTCAGCTCGTCGTAGACGACTTGGCGAACGAGTTCGTGCGAGAAGCAATAGTGTCCTTCATGTTCAACGATCAGTCCAAGGCGACGTAGATTGTCGAGCCGATCCAAGAGGGCTTCTTCAGATTGGTGCAAGACTGCGCTCAGGAGTGCCAGTGTGCACGACCGTCCGGCTATCGCGACGAGGTTCAGCACACAGAGTGCTCGTCGCGGCACGCGCCGCAGTGATGTTTTCATAAGCCCTCGTAAGCTCTCAGGGAGCTGTGCCGCGCTGATCTCTTCCGGCGTGAGCTTCCAGTGCCCGTGGAGATCGCGTTGGAGTGTGCCGCTGGCCATCCATGAGCGTACGAGCTCCCTCACGAAGAGCGGGTTGCCCTTGGTCTTCGCGTAGAATACGTCACCGATCTCTCGCTCATGGGATGGCAAGAGCTGCGTCAGCAACAGATCTGTCTCCTCTCGTGACAGCGGAGAAAGCTTAAGTATATGCGCGAAATCTCTGGGGAGCTTCTCGAGCCATCGGCTCAGTGGGCTGTCTGTGAGCGTCTCTTCGGTTCGATAAGTTCCAATCAGAAAGATTCGTTGATCTTTTAGATGGGCTATGAGATAACTGAGATACTCCAGAGTTGCGCCATCGGCCCAGTGCAAGTCATCGAGAAAGAGAATGACTGGGCATTCGCGGGCGAACAGCTCGAAGAGCCCTGTAAGGGCAGCGAACCAGCGGGCCTTCCCTTGGGATGACGGGGGATTGGGCTTGAGATCGGGAAATCGCTCGTGTAGCTCCGGCATGAACTGAGCCAGCTCACTGCGCCAAGGGAGAGGCAATTCTGCTAACATCTCGTGAGAAATGTCCTTCAACCCATCGCGAGCAGCTTGGAGTATGGGATCGTAGGGCGGCGCATCGGAGTAGGCCGCACCACGGAGGCAGGCTGCGCCCACACTATTCGCAAAATGCTCGACCAAGCTTGTCTTGCCCACGCCAACCTCGCCACCGATAAGAACAGCTTGACCTTCCCCAGCGCAGGCTCTGTGCCAGAGATTTCTGAGCAGATCACACTCTCTCTCACGCCCGACGAAGGGCACTTCTGGTGGAAACTCTACGGCGCGCACCGGCTCCGGCAGCGCGCCTCGCAAGATCTTTTCGTAGAGTGCGTGGGTTTCCGGGAGAGGCGGAACGTGCAGCTCTCTCTGGAGAATTTCGCAGTACTCTCTGTACTGGCGTAATGCCGCGGTGCGGTCTCCGCCGAGCGCATAGAGCGTGATGAGCTCGCGGTGCGCCCGCTCGTGCCACGGGACGATCTGTATGACTTTCTCCCACACAGGGATCGCTTTCTGGAACTTGCGCTGTGCTTGGTAGATCTCCGCGAGCTGCTCTAAAGCATCTAAGTAAAGTGACTGAAGGCGTTCGCTCTCAGCGATGGCCCAGTCTTCGTAGATGCCCACCAAGGGCGTGCCTCGATAGAGCGCAATCGCTCGCTCGAGGCTTTCAGTATTTTTGTGCTTCACGCCATCGGTAATGAGTCGCTCGAACTCTTCGCTGTCGAGCCAGCAGTCGGCTGCGTTGAACCGCGCAGCCCCGCCAGAGAGAACGAGCCATCTTGTCTCTTCTGACTCTGAGGCGAGCATCTTGCGTAAGAACGAGAGGGCCTTGCGCAAATTGGCTCGGCCGTGCTCTTCGTCGGCATCGGGCCAGAGCAGATTCGCGAGCACCGTGCGCGGATGGGCATGATCACGATGGATGACAAGATAGGCAAAAAGCTCTTTGACCTTTTGGGTGGGGAATACGAGAAGCTGTCCGTCGCGGCGGACTTCGATTTCCCCCAAGAGCCGGATTTCTAAGCAAGCCATCTCTGGCTACCTCTCGTGCTGACCCTCAGCTTTATTTATTATTTATACTGAAAGCCCATGCGGGAGTTTCGCCAGGAGATCCGGTTATGGCTCCTCGTACAGATAACGCTTGATGTCGAGCTTGGACGACTTCTCGAAGGGCTTATCTAAAATAATTAAGTCGTGTTGGCTGTGCACGCGCTTGTACGGCGCTAAATCTTTGCTCTTCTCTTTGATCGCCTCCCAGATCATCTTCTTGAGCTCTTCGAGGGAGTGCTTCTGCAAGAGCTCTGGCTTGGGATAGACAAATGCTTTAATGACTTCGAGGCCCTTGCGCTTGCCCCCTTTGATCATGATCTCTTCGATGAGCGGGATCTGCTTCAGCTCAAATTCGATCTCTTCGGGGTAGACGTTCTTGCCCCCTTCTAAGACGATCACGTTCTTCTTGCGGCCCTTGATATAGAGCCAGCCGTCTTCGTCTAAGTATCCCAGATCGCCCGTATGGAGCCAGCCGTCGGGGTCTATGACTTTCCTGGTCGCTTCGGGATTTTTATAGTAGCCCTTCATGACGTTGGGCCCGCGCACGACGATCTCCCCGATGCCCTCTTCGTTGGGGTCGTCAATTCTGATCTCGACGCCGGGGATCGCCGGGCCGACCGAGCCGATCTTCTCGTTGAACGGCGTGCTGAACGTGAGCACCGGCGAGGTCTCCGTCAGCCCATAGCCCTCGATCATCCCGATCCCCAGTCGCCGAAAGCCCTTCATCACCTTGGCGTCCAGCGGGGCACCGCCCGACAGAAAATACTTGAGCTGCGTGCCGCCGACTAAGCGCTTCTTAATTTTTGTGCCCAGCAGCGTGGGCGCATAGCGCCACAGAAAGCGCGCCAGACGGTTCTCTTGAATAGTGCTCTCTAGCTTTTCGTACATGGCGTGGAAGAGCTTGGGCACCCCACCGACAATGCTCACTCGATTCTCCAACATATACTTGGGCAAGTTCTTATAGTCGTCCGTGTAGATGAGCTGCCCCCCCACCCGCAGGACCGTCAAGAGCGTGATCAGCCCGAAGACGTGGTACCACGGCGCGATGGAGAGCACAACATCAGAGCTATCTAAATCCAGACGCTGCAGCGAACTTTCTATGTTGCTCACGATGTTTGCGTGCGAGAGCATGACGCCCTTGGCGTTGCCCGTCGTCCCCGATGTGCAGAGCATCACCGCGACCTCATCGGGGTCGGCAGGCCTGTACTCAAAGGGGTCGTTGCTCAGCCAATCGCTCACCGTGGGGACTCCCAGCAGACGGTCCATAGTTACTATATGCTGGAGCTGTTTTTGATCTTTGACCATCTCGTAGTGCGGGGCGTCGGCGACGACCGCGCCGACGGCGTCCATCTCGCGCAAGACGCGCTGGACCTCTCCGGCTTGCCATGACGCGTCGATGGGCAGGGCCACCCCTCCGGCTTTGAGAATCCCTAAGAACGCGACGGCCCAGTCGGTGCGTGGCTTCCCGATGATCGAGACCTTTTCGCCCTTGCGAAGACCGCGCTTCTGCAGAGTCGCCGCGAACTGATCGGATTTTCTCTTCAAGTCCGCAAATGAGATCTGATCGTACTCCGACTCGGCGTGCTTGGGAATCTTGATGGCGATCTTATTGCCTTGACGACTCAAAGCGTGATCGATCAACTCGACGAGCGTCTCCGTGCGAACGAGTGTGCTCATGCGACCCTCCTTCCAGACTTCGTCTGGACTGTACACCTTCACCCGCTTCCAGCGGATGAAGATAAATGGTCCAGGTGGAGCCTGGGCCATCGTCCGTCTTCAAGATACTGTTGAGCTTCTAATGCAGCAATGCAGCCGTCGGCGGCTGCGATGACTGCTTGCGCGTATTCCCCCGAAAATTTCCTCACGTCGCCGACGGCAAAGACCCCGGGAATTTTAGTGCGCGTTCGCTCGTCCGTGAGAATATAGCCCTTCTCGTCCATATCTAATTTCCCTTTGAGAAATTCCGTGTTTGGGCGGTGCCCGATGCTCACGAAGATCCCGTGCACATCGCGCAGCTCAGAGAGCTTGCCCGTAGCTAAGTCTTTGAGCACCACGCCCTCGACGCGCTTATCGCCCAGGACCTCTTCGACCACGGCGTTCCAGATAAAACCGAAGTTTGGGTGGGCTTTGACTTTCTCGACTAAGAGCTGATCTTTGGCGCGGATCGCCTTGGGATCGTCCTGGGGATGGCGCACGACCATGCGCACCGATCTTACGAGCTTTAATAAGAAGAGCGCCTCGGTGAACGCCGCATCTCCGGCCCCGACAACGAGGATGTCCTTGTCCCGAAAGAAATAGCCGTCACACGTAGCACAATACGAGACCCCGCGGCCAAGGAGCTTATCGGCATTCTTGGCAGGAAGCTTCACGGGTTCTGCGCCGGTCGAGATGATCACGACCGGGGCTTCATAGAGCCCTTGATCGGTCTTGACGATGCGCTTGGCTCCACTGATGATGAGATCTTTGGCTTCTTCTATTTTGATCTCGACCCCGAAGCGTTGGGCTTGCTCGACCATGCGTTGCATGAGCTCTGGGCCCATGATCGGCTCGGGGAAGCCTGGGAAATTTTCGACTTCAGTCGTATCGTTGAGTTGGCCGCCGGGGGTCTTCTTATCTAAGATCAGCGTCTGGAGTTTGGCGCGTCCCGCGTAGATCGCAGCGGTCAGCCCGGCAGGCCCTCCACCGATGATAATGAGATCGTATCCCATCTCTGTGAACTATCCTCCCGTATTTCAGGTCCTCTATGATAGCGTTTTGAGGGACGGC
>CAZODX010000036.1:0-5683 GCA_964578715.1 uncultured Thermotogae bacterium
CCCATCGGCAAGGGCTCGGTCAGCGCCAACGTCACCCTGCGAAAAAAGCTCGATCTGTTCGCGTGCATGAGGCCTGTGTGGGAGTTGCCCGGCGTCCCCACGCCATTCAAAAATTTAAATATCGTGATCTTCCGCGAGAACACCGAAGATCTCTACGCCCAAGTCGAGTATTATAATACCCCCGATGTTGCTATCTCGCTCAAGATTATTAGCCGTCCGGGAAGTCGGAGAATTCTCGAGTTTGCGTTCGAGTGGGCGCGCGCCAACGGGCGCAAGAAAGTCACGGCCGTCCATAAAGCCAATATCATGAAGATCAGCGACGGGCTCTTTTTACAGACTGCCCGCGAGGTCGCGCAAAAATATCCCGACATCGAGTTCAACGACTATATTGTTGATAACATGTGTATGCAGCTGGTAACGCGCTGGCAGAACTTTGATGTCTTGGTCCTGCCCAATCTCTACGGGGATATTATTTCAGATCTGGCAGCGGGGATGATGGGCGGGCTTGGTGTCGCTCCGGGGGCGAATTTTGGGCGCGACTGCGCCGTCTTTGAAGCCGTGCATGGCTCGGCCCCCAAGTACGCCGGGCTCAACAAAGTCAATCCCACGGCGCTCTTGCTCTCGGCAGTCTTGATGTTGAGACATCTCAAAGAAACCAAAGCTGCGGATCGGATCGAACAAGCGCTCTATAAAGTCCTGCAAGAGGGCAAGATTCGCACGTATGATCTTGGGGGCACGGCAGGCACTCAAGAGTTTGCCCAGGCGATCGTCGCGAATATGAGTTAGCATGGGCGTTACAGAAAGAGTTGCAGAGGATCTCTATATTCTCGACACGGGGATGCTGGGGCTGGAGCGCTACGGCGCGCTCTATATTCTGAAAGCCCCAAAGCCCGCGATCATCGAGACGGGCTTTTCGCATACGCTCGACAAGACTCTGCAAGCCCTCGATGAACTGAAGATCCGTCGCCAGGACGTCGCGTATATTATGCCGACGCACGTCCATCTCGATCATGCCGGAGGCACAGGGCACTTGGCCGAAGCCTGCCCCAATGCTACAGTGATCGTGCACGAGCAGGGAGCGCCGCACGTGATAGACCCGACGAAGCTTTTAGAGAGCGTGCAGCGTGCGGTTGGCCCGCTGTTTCCGTTCTACGGCACGCTCAAGCCTACTCCGAAAGAGCGCGTGCTCTCTGTCAAGGGCGGTGAAGTTTTCCATCTTGGAGATGGATATGAGATCGAAGTGATCGCGGCGCCGGGGCATGCCCCACATCAAGTCTGTTTTTTTGAGCGCAAGCTCCGTGGGCTGTTTACTGCCGACGCTGCGGGGATCTATCGGCCTTGGGGAGCGGGACTGCTGCTGACGACTCCGCCTCCGGCATTTCACTTGGAACAATCTCTGGAGACGCTCGCTCGGCTCAAAGCCCTCCACCCCAAACTCTTGCTCTACACTCACTGGGGCGCACACACCGATATCAGTCTATTAGATCAGTACGCGCAGATGCTTCAAGACTGGGTCAGCGAGATCGAGCGCGCGAAAAAGACCCTCACAGACGATCAAGCCGTCAAAGAGCACTTCGTACAGAGAGAGACCCCACGGCTCAAGGAGCACTACCCGGAGCTTATTCTGCGCGGCGAGATCGAGATGAACGTCCAGGGGGTCTTGCTCTATCTCAAGCGTTTTCGCGGGATTACTTAGATATATCTTTGACGCGCAGCGCCGGCGCGGAGAAGAGCAGAAACTCTACCCTCTCTGGGCCGACACGCTCCAGAGCGCGCACAGGGGCATGGGGCAGGATCACCACTTGATTTGCTGCTGCTTCTAAGATCTTCTCCCCAATAGTAATGCGCGCCTGCCCCTGACGGATGTACAGAAAATGCAGGGAGCGGTCTGTGAGCTGTATGCGCTCGCTCACGCGCACCAGCGCGACAGAACCAACGGTGCTCTTGACAAGATAGGCCCACTCAAACGTCGAACTTCCTTCAGGAAGCTCTTTGTTCTCCCACGTGGCTAGATTCAATACTTGGTGCCGTATGTCGGACTCGTCGGTGGGCAAGGGCTGGGGGCGCAGCGACGAGGGGTCTCCCGGGGGAAAGACATCGCCGATGAGCACTGGGACTTCGTCGAGGGCATCGGGGGCGGGCGCGTAAAAACTCAAAATCTCCAACGGCTCAACGCTGGTGACGCGCAGCCCAAGCGCCGTCCGCCGCGGGATCACCAAAAAAGAGTCCCGCTGGATCTCGATATCTTGGTTCTTGAGAAATCCCGCAGCGCGCCCGCCTAAGATATAGCTGAACTCGTGCGATCTTTCGTGAAAATACGCGATGAGCCTGATGGGCACCCGACGATACTCGAGTTTCCCCGCGGGCGTGCGGGCGAGTGTCAACCGGCTCTCAGCGATATTTTCTAATGACAGGACTGCTGGTTCAAGCTGCACTGAGCCGAGTGTGCTCAGCCATATATACCCTGCTACTCCTAAAAAGACGGCAACTCCAATCCATATCCACCATCGTGCGTCCATCGTGTTGGCCTCCTTGAGTGTGAGTCTTATTTAAGCAACTGCGTCGGCTCTGTGCAAGCTGCCCTTGACCTTCATCATGCTCTCTGCTATATATGAAGCCATGCGCAAGCGTCTGCAACTGCGTCGTATCGTGATCTTGACGGTGCTCTTCGTCGTGACGATGGCCTCGTCGGTCAATATCTATTTCGTCCGAGTGCAAGCGGCGTTCGACGAGCCGGGGGTCAATCTCTATCTCATCGGGGGCTTCTGGCACGTCGCCCTGGGAATGGACGAACTGGACGACCAGGGACGCTTTGTTGGGATCACCGTCTATGCGTTCGGCGCGGCCGAGCACTATCGCAAGAAGCACGTCAACCCGGAGCACTATCAAGGGCTAGAACGGTGGCTCTACTATCTGCGTCTCGTGTTTACCCGACAAGCGGGGAGCATCATCGCGTGGGAGGTTCTCAAAGAGCCGGGGATGACACTGGAGAGATTTCTGTCTTCGCCGGAGTTGCGTTTAATTATTCGGGTGCACCCCGAGCAGGCCGAACGGATTCGTCAGCTCATCGAGCATTATGTCTCTGTATTAGAACCCGATCCGGTCTTGAGCACGCCCTGGAGGCGCGCGTGGTATGGCGAGGCGCTTCCCTACAGTCTCTTTGGGTTCAACTGCGCGACGTTTGTCGCCCGGTTGCTCTTTGAGGGCGAGGTCTACACACGGGCCAATCTCGTCGCGCACAAGGTCGTTCCCAAGGAGTGGCGCCTGCCGTCAAGTCTCATAAAAAATTATCTGAACTCGGACGTGGTCAGCGTGAGATAACGTGTACGATTGATCAAACAGCTTCTTACTGTTACAATGTTCTGAGGAGGTACTATTATGGTGAAGAGCGTGCGCTCTCGGCGACCTACCCTCAGCTTGCAAGGTCCACTCTTGACGGTCATTATCGCTCCTGACCCTGATCAAAAGATGATCTGCGCTCTCTGTCCTGAGGTGGACGTGGTCGCTGAAGGCCCCACTGAAGCGGAGACCCTCCAAGACCTGCTCGAAGCTCTACGGGATTACGCGGAAGAGTATCGTGATGATTTAGAGCTCTATCTCTCCAGTCCTAACCGCGCGCATCATTGGCCCTATCTGCAAGCGATCTTGCAAGCTAAAGACGAGTGGGAGCTGAAACAGCTCCTCGATATTCGGTATGGCGTCCTACAAATATGATGAATTTCGCCGAGTGCTCGAGCGTGTGGGATTTCATAGAGTGCCAGGACGCAAACATGAGACATGGAGAAAAATCTTGCCAGATGGGACGATCCTGCGCGTGCGCATCAGCCATCAACACGGGCGAGACATCCCGCGCTGGCTCTTTTATGAGATGCTACGCCAAGCGGGCCTCGATGAAGCGTCATTCCGCAAGCTCTTAAGAAGACGTTGATGGTCTATGGACTTTTGAGGGAAGAAGTGAGTATACTCATGCTAAGGAGGACGAGACGATGTTTGTGCGCATGTGGATGACCACCGACGTCATCACCGTCACGCCGGAGACCCCCATCTTGGAAGCCCAGGATCTTATGAAGAGACACAACGTACGCCGCCTGCCCGTCGTTACTCAGCGCGGCAAGCTCGTGGGGATCGTCACCAAGAGCGATATTTTAGAAGCCAGCCCCTCCGATGCCACGACGCTGAGCATCTGGGAGTTAAATTATCTGTTAGCCCGCACCACCGTCGAGCAGATCATGGTCAAGGCCGAAGATCTCATCACCGTCAGCCCCAACGACCCCATCGAACGCGCTGCCTTGCTCATGCGCCAGCACAAAGTCGGCGGGCTGCCCGTCGTGGACGGTAGCCATCTCGTCGGGATCATCACAGAATCAGATATATTTGAAGTGCTCTTAAAATTACTCGGGGTGCACCAGAAGGGCACGCGGCTCACCCTTGAACTCGAAGATCGCCCCGGCGCGCTCGCCGAGGTGTTGGAAGTCATTCGAGATCACGACGTCAACGTGCGCAGCATTGTGACGTGTGACGAGTGTCGCACGACCCCTGACACCGGGGTCTTCGTCATCAAGATAGACAGCTACGACTGGCGTCCGATCGTGAAGGACTTAAAAGATCGCAAGATCAAAGTCCTCGATGCCCAGCACATGAACAGCTTCGGAGGAGATCCTGATGCCGCGCGCTAAAACACGCCCAGGCCCGCTGGTAGCCGGAGCCCCCATCACCGGCACTGAGACCACCGATGAGCTGCTCCACACGGCGTTTCAGGCGTTCGTGGGGAGAGAACTGCACACGGCCTATCAGATCATAAAAAGAATGGTCGAAGAAGACCATACGATCGTGCTCTCGCTCTCCGGGGCGATGACCCCGGCAAGCCTCCATACGACCTGTCTCATCCCGCTCATCAAAGCCGGGATTATCGATATCTTAGTGACAACGGGCGCGAATATCTATCACGATCTGCAGCGGGCGATAGACGGCAAGTTCTTTGCGGTAGATCCCAACATCGGGGATATTCAGCTGCGCCGCAGCGGGCTGACGAGAATCTATGACTTGGTCTTCCCCGAAGACGATCTCTATCGCACGGACAAATTCGTCCAGAGGCTACTTACTCAGAAAGCTTTTCAAAGGCGCATGACCACCCCGGAATTTCATGATCTGTTGGGGGAGCACGCGGCCAAGCTTTTGAAGAAGAGAGCGCGTGAAAGCTCGCTCACCGTGCAGGCCCATCTCCATCGGGTGCCGATCTTCTGCGGCGCCCCACAAGACGGCTCGATCTATCTCAACGTCGCGTACCTGAAGCGCACGCTCGGCGAAAGATTTCAGTTTGGCATTGACATAGAGACAGATATTCACGAATTTGGAGCGTATCACTGGCTCGCCAAGCATAAATGGTCCAAGAAGCTCAGCATTATAATTTTGGGCGGCGGGGTTCCGAAAAATTACAGTCTGCAGCCGGAGCCGTATCTGTCGCAGATCTGCGGGCTGGAGACAGAGGGCTATGATTGCGACGTGCAGATCTGTGATGCGCATGTGCAGAACGGGGGCTTAAGCTCGTGCACGGCGGGAGAAGCCCACACGTGGGGCAAGGTCTCGGCAGAATTTCAGAAGAACTCTCAATATGTCTTCGCTGACGTAACGGCGGTCTTCCCGTTTATCGTGCACGCGCTGCTTCAAGAGGGCCTGAAAAAGC
>CAZODX010000036.1:5693-9706 GCA_964578715.1 uncultured Thermotogae bacterium
TGCCGGAACATCGGCCAGGGGCTTGGCGCGGGGCCGGCTTCGCCACGGATCTTGTACAGATTCCCATCGCGCGAAGCGATGTAGATCGTCCCGTCGCTCAAGATGACCGGAGACGAACGCACTTCCCCATCGGTCTTGAAGCTCCAGCGCAGCGTACCGTCGGGGTTGATCGCATAGAGATTGCCGTCATCTGAACCGATATAGACGACGCCATCGGCAGCAATCGCGGGTGACGAATAGATCGGCCCTTCAGTTTGGAAGAGCCATTTCTCTTGGCCATCGGGCTTAACAGCGTAGAGTCGGCCATCGAGCGAACCGACATAGATTGTCCCATCAACCCCGATAGCGGGAGACGAAACGATTCTATCGTTTGTTTGGAAGCGCCATTTTTCTTTGCCATCGGGGGCGAGTGCGTAGAGATATCCGTCGTCTGCACCGATATAGATCGTGCCGTCCTCGCCGATGGCTGGGGAACTGTTCATAGAATCTCTGGCGCGGAAGCGCCACTGCCGATAGAATCCGTCAAGATTGACGGCGTAGACGCGCCGGTCAAGCGCACCTACGTAGAGCATATTCTTGCTGATAGCGGGGCTGGAGACGACCCCTCCCTCGACATCGAAGGGCCGCCCCTTTAACGTCCCGTTCGGCTGGATCGCGTAGATTTTTGCGCTCTCTGTGGGGGCGCTGCCAGAACCGATATAAATCGTTCCCTCAGGGCCGATGGCTGGGCTGCTGCGAATGGGCAAATCTGCCGTGAAGCGCCATTTCTCTTTGCCGTCGGGCGCCAGCGCATAGAGATTTCCGTCATCTGCGCCGAAGTAGATCGTTCTATCTTTGGCCAGAGCAACCGAAGCTGAGAGAATAGCTCCATTCGCTCTGAACGTCCACTGTAGCTGGCCGTCGGGGCCGAGCGCGTAGAGCGATTGGTCGTCCCCGAAGAGATAGATCGTTCCATCGGGCCCTACCGCCGGGCTGGAGTCCGTTGGCCCAACAGACGTCTTCCAGAGTAGAGTCCCGCCCGCCGGAGTCAGCTCTAAGCCGAAGCGCACCCATTGCGGGCTGTTCTCGGCTCTGGGGGCCCGGATCATAATCAGGGCGCGATAGCGCCCCGCGCTGAGCACTGTATTGTCAGCCTTGACTGTCACGCGCACAGATTCTCCCGCAGCGAGCTCTCCGGTATCGGGAGCGAGAGTGAGCCAAGGCGCGTCGGTGAGTGCTGACCACGAGAGCGTCCCGCTCCCGATATTGGCGATCTCAAACTCTTGCGCGGGAATCTCACCCACGCCGACCATCCCTGTGGCGCTTAAGCTCTCTGGCGTCACGCGCAAGATCGCGATGGGTACGGCTTCAAACGAGAACTCGACGGGTTGGCTTGTCTGGCCCGCCTCGTCGGTGAGCGTTACGGCGAGCGTGACGCGCTGTGCGACTACCGTTGCGATCTCGAACGCAAAAGCGCCTTCGGTGCGGCCTTTGACGTCGGGAGTAATTTGAAAGCTTTTGAACTCGGTCGCACTGACGACAGCGAAGTCAGCTCGGGCAAGATCGCCGTCGGGATCACGGAAGCCGACGAAGCCTGTGACGGGCTTTCCCGTAGCACGAATTTGCGCTGGGAAATCTATGAAGAGAATCTCCGGTGGGTTTTGGGTCTGCGCCGTGCGCCGCGCGAGAGCGAGCGCGGGCCTTACCGTGAGCAGTACCCAGATGCGCGCGAGCTTGTGTCCGTTGGAGAAGACAGCGATCAAGAATGGAAACTCCCCGGAAGCGTTGGGGCTGCCAAAGATCGAACCCGTACTGGGTGAGAGCTGTAAGTTCGTGTCGCTTAGAGCACGGCTTGTGCGATCTCCGACTGTGATATTGGGCTCTTCGACGAAGCGCACGCCCACAGGGAGCGCACCCTTGATCTCAGCGGGAAGCTCAACTCTTCCGAAGACCCCCGCCTGAAGCTCGGCGGAGAACTCATAGAGAGTTGGCTCGATCTCTGGGGTGCCGGTAGCGCACGATTCGTTAGAATAGTCCGATTGCCCCGATGACGTGAACGCTCGGACTCGATAGCAGTACGTCGTTTCGGGTAGGACGTTTGTATCTATGAATGTCGTGGTATCGGCAGCCAACCGAGCGATCTCGCTGAACTCTGGGTCGAGGGCGAAGCGGCGTTCGAGGGAGAAGCCCGCTTCGTTTGTTGCGCGATCTTGCCAGGTGAGCGTGATCTCGCGCGGCCCGCTGCCTACGGCGACTAGTTCTGCAGGTGCGTTGGGGATGATGACGACTTCTCCCAGGAGTAGTTGTCCTGCGCCCCAGTCATTGTCCTTCCCTCGAGGGCCGCGGTCTTCGGCGCGTTTTTCTAGGAATTCTTGGATCTGTTTAGGGGTGAAGTTTGGGAAGATCTGCTTGACAAGGGCGGCTGCGCCCGCAACGTGCGGTGCCGACGCTGATGTCCCAGGGAAGCCAGGGTTCTGACCGGTGCCATCGCCGGTATACTTTCCGTATGTAGCAGTCGAGACGTGTGATGGCGCGGTGATATCAGGCTTTATGCGATTATCTTTGGTGGGACCACGACCGCTGTAAACAAGAAGACTTGTCTCCGGGCAGAGGGAGCTTGGGCAGCGATCCGGCGCGTGATGGAACGCCCCCACAGCAATGGCGTTGGGCGAGATCGCGGGTTCGAGGATAGAGATACTGCCGCGGGAGACACGGTACTCAATTGTGTGGCACTTTAAGCAGTCTACGATAGCGATATCGAGCCGGGCTGGCGGGGCTGCCGCGCGCTTCTTAATGACGCGCAGGCCAATGTAATCATGGCGTCCTACATACCCTAAGTTTAAGGTGAAGACCATGTAGAGCCCGCCCTTCACAGGGATACCCGGTTTCCAGACCCAATCGGCACGCCGCCGCAGCTGAGACTGGGATTCGAAGACGAACTCCAAGTCGTAGTCATCAGCGGCTCCTGTGCACGGCGCATCCCAGCTTAAGAACGCCCCTACCGCCGCAGCTGCAGCAAGGTTCTCTATATTGACAAATTCGACCTCGATGCTGAGGGTCTCATCAGCTCCGGAGAACTCATGGACGTCGTTGCTGTTTTGGTCGATGAAAGAGCCTTCCCAGTGGCTATCGCCAATATTGTTAGCGCTCGTCACCCAGGTGATGCCGGCATCGTGGGCCTTCTTGATATGGGGTTCAAACAACCCTGGGCCGCGAAAACATCCCGAGGCGTAGCCCCCTGAAGTGTTGATCACGTCGACTTTTTGATCGATCATCCAATCGACGGCCTGGCGGAACTCGACATCGGTGTCGAACGCTGCAATATGAAGATGCATCCCCGGCGCAATATCAGTAATGACTTCGCTCACGGCCACGCCATGCTTGCCAGGGAACTCTGGATCGGACATCCGTCCGTCACTGCGGAAGGACTTGGCTGTCACGCGCTCGCGCGGGGGCAGCTCTCGCCCAAGGAGCCGTTCGTAGCCATCAAACTCCGGGTCGATCACGCCGACCTTGACTCCCCGCCCATCCACACCTGCCTTGTGCCACGTCGGCGCACCGATAAGCTTCTGCCCTTCGCTGATTGTCGTCCCTTGGGATAAGATGGGTCGGACGGGGAGCCGGATAAATTGCACCTCTTTGAGATCAGCAAGTTGAGCGATAGCCCCAAGGGGCACTAGGGCTTGAATCTGAGTTGCGTAGCGCAACTCGACCTTGCCCCCGGCGCGTTCGAGGGCTGTCGCAATCTTCCTGAAATCCCTCTCAGATTCGGTCTCAATGATCACGCGGATGTGATCCCCTTGACGGTGAAAGCCATATAACGAAGAGACGGCTTGAGGGAGGGTATCCGTCATAAAGAGAGGCTGTTGGGCATGATAATCCGCGATCAGGTCTTCCAAAGCATTCGCGATCTTTGGATGGTCGGAATCTCTCACGTGGGGCCAGACCTGCCACTCTTGAGCAACGGCCGCAAATCCGTTCACAAGACAAAGCACCAGCAAGACCGCGCAACTTTTCTTGAGCATACGGCCTCC
>CAZODX010000037.1:0-4164 GCA_964578715.1 uncultured Thermotogae bacterium
GAACTTGGTCAAGGACTTCGGCGGCCTGCGCGCTGTCAATAAGTGCTCGCTCTCGGTCAAGCGCGGCACGATCACCGGGCTCATCGGCCCCAACGGCGCGGGCAAGACCACGCTCTTCAATCTCATTACGGGTTTCTACAAGCCCGACAGCGGGCAGGTTATATTCGGCGGGGAGGACATCACGGGACTGCCCCCACATCGCGTCTTTCACAAAGGGCTCTGTCGTACTTTTCAAATCCCTCGCGAGTTCAAGCAGATGACCGTGCTGGAGAACTTGATGCTCGTTCCGGCGGGGCAGCGCGGGGAGAATCTCTTTTACTCATGGTTTTTGCCGGGGCTGGTCCGCCGCCAAGAGGCCGAGATCCGCGACAAAGCCCTCGCTGTGTTAGAATTCGTCAATCTGATTCACCTCAAAGACGAGTACGCTGGGAATCTCTCTGGTGGGCAGAAGAAACTATTAGAATTGGCGCGCACGCTCATGGCCGACCCACAGATGGTGCTCCTAGACGAGCCGGGTGCAGGGGTCAACCCCACGCTCATGAAGCAGCTGGTCGCCAATATTGAAAGACTCTGCTATGAGCGGGGCGTGACGTTCTTATTGATTGAGCACGATATGGACCTGGTGATGAATCTGTGCAATCCCGTGATCGTGATGAGCAACGGCGAAAAGCTCGCCGAGGGCACGCCGCAAGAGATCCAGCGCGATGAACGCGTCTTAGAAGCGTATCTGGGCAGCCAATATCGCGCAGTGATGGCGGAGTAAGCATGGCACTGTTAGAAGCGCAAGGGATCGTCTCCGGGTATGGGGGCATGGAGATCCTGCACGGGGTTTCCATCAAAGTCGAGCCGGGGCAGATCGTCACGATCATTGGGCCCAACGGGGCGGGCAAGAGCACGCTGCTCAAGACGATCTTTGGGCTGCTTTCAGTCAAATCGGGGAAGGTGACGTTCGACGGCACAGACATTACGGGCTGGAGCCCCGATCGCATTGTGCGCTTAGGAATATGCTTTGTCCCTCAGACGGAGAACGTCTTCCCGTCGTTGACGGTGCAAGAGAACTTCGAGATGGGGGCATTCATTCGTACCGACGACTATCGCAGACGCATGGAGGAGGTCTTTGCGCTCTTTCCCGACTTAAAGGCGAAGCGCCATGTGAAAGTCAGAGCGCTCTCTGGGGGGCAGCGCCAGATGGTGGCGATGGGGAGGGCTCTCATGCTCGACCCCAAATTATTACTCTTAGACGAGCCAAGCGCGGGCTTGGCCCCGAAGATGGTCGAGCTGATCTTTGAGAGAATCAAAGAGATCAACAAGTCCGGGGTTGCAGTAGTCATGGTGGAGCAGAACGCCAAGGAAGCATTAAAGTTCTCCGATTACGGGTACGTGCTCGCCGGTGGGGAGAATCGTTTTGAAGACACCGGTCCGGCCCTCTTGCAGAACGAAGAGATCGGGCGCCTGTATCTGGGAGGATGAGCACTAGTGGCTAGAAGGTCAGCAGCGGGAGTGATATATTCGTGGGGCGGAGCAAGAAGATTCGCAAGCATATTGCGGGCCGTGAGCGCCAGATCGAGCTTCATAAGGAGAAGATCGCCGAAGAGCGGGCGAAACCGTCTCCTGATTGGAAGCTGATCCGTAAGTGGGAAAAAGATATTGCGATCTTTCAACGTGAGATCGAGGAACTCACAGCGCGGCTGCCTAGCAAGCGTAAGAGAGGAGGATGATATGCCGAAGACCGCTGCCACAACCAAAGAAGGAGCCGTTCTGAACCCGACGACTGATCTCTTAGAGGTGGCTCTAGAGGAGCTGGCTGAAGAATGCGCGCACGCTCTGTTTTTGATGTCCCGGTTGCGTCGGCTGCCCCAAGGGGATGAGCGAGACACTCTTGAGGGAGATCTCCATGCGAGCCTCAGCCATCTCCGTATGGAAGCAACCTTCGCTCTCAAGGAATGGGACAAACTTATAGACAGCTTGTCCGATGACTAAGCTATGCTTGAGCTAACCGTCTACGGGATCATCTACGGCAGCATCATCGCTCTTGGAGCGATCGGGCTGACTCTCATTTACGGGATCTTGAGATTTGCCAACTTCGCCCACGGCGATCTGATGAGCGTCGGTGCGTATATCGCGCTCTTTCTGATTCACGTGCTCTTTCCCATGCTGGGGGTGCCGCAGGAGCGTTTCGGAGGGACGAGCTTTGGCTGGCCGTTGATCTTAGCCATACCCATCTCTGCTGTGGTGACAGCGCTTATCGCGATCGCGCTCGACCAGATGTTCTATCGTCCGTTGCGGGCGCGTCGTGCCAGCCCCGTGATCGTAGCGATGGCCTCGCTGGGCGCGGCGTTCATCGTGCGCAATGTGATCTATATCTTCTGGGGGCCGGATAAGATCAGTTACTTCCCAGGGGTGTATCGTCCGGCCTGGCAGCTCCCCTTTGATATTCGCATCCGACCCGATGAGCTGATCATCGTCACACTGGCGCTCTCTTTAGTCGCGGTGATCTATCTGTTCTTGCAGAAGACAAAGCTGGGCAAAGCGATGCGTGCTACGGCCGATAACCCCGATCTGGCGCGCGTGACAGGGATCAATACTGAACAAGTGCGGCTGTGGACGTGGGGGATCGGGGCGGGGTTAGCCGCCGTCGCGGGAATTATGTACGGGGTGAACGCCCAGCTCTTCCCGGAGATGGGCTGGGGATTTCTGCTCCCGCTCTTTGCCGCGGCGATCTTAGGAACCATAGGGAATCCCTACGGCGCGCTTGTTGGGGGGTTAGTCATTGGGATTGTGCAGCGTCTTTCGACGCAGTGGCTCAACCCAGCGTACCAGCCGGCGGTCGCCTTTCTCGTCTTAATTATAGTGTTGCTGGTGCGCCCGCAAGGCCTCTTTGGAGGGAGATCGTGATGGAGCTCACGCGCATCATAGTGTCAGTGACTTTCGGGGTGCTCGGGGGATGGCTGTTCAGCTTCTTCGGGCGATCATCCCGCGTGCGCGCGGGGTTGGCTATCGTGGGGGCGCTGCTTGTGAGCGCGACTATAATAGTGGCTCCCAGGGAGTGGGTAGCGTATCTGTTGGCCCCGACGATTACGGCGTGTTTGTATGCTGTCTTAACGTTGGGGCTGAACGTGCAGTGGGGGCTGACCGGGCTCTTTAACATTGGAGTAGCGGCGTTCTTCGCGGTGGGGGCGTTCACGTCGGCTCTGATCACCAAAGATATGCCCACGGGGCTCGCCGCGGAGTACATCAAGCAGCTCTTTGGGTGGGGCTTGCCCTTTCCGGTGGGGGTCTTAGGCGCGGTGGTCGTCTGCGGGGTGATCGCGCTACTGATCGGGCTGCTCACGCTGCGCCTGCGCGAGGACTATCTCGCGATTGCGACCATCGGGATTGCTGAGTCCCTGAGATTGGTCTTTCAGAATGAACGCTGGCTGGCCAATGGCCCGCAGCCGCTGCCGGGGATTCCCAAGCCCTTGTTCTGTTTGGTTGAAGCCCCGCCGTGCGCGTGGCTGCCCGGCTTCGTGAGAGAGCTGCTGGCACCCTTGGACTCGCGCGACTACGACGTGATCTTGCTTGTGCTTCTTGCGCTCTCTTTAGTGATCATCTTCTTGTTGCTCCAGCGGGTCACGCGATCGCCGTGGGGGCGAGTGCTGCGGGCGATCCGCGAGGACGAGGCCGCAGCTAGTGCGTTCGGCAAGAACGTCTTTGCCTTCAAAGTCCAAGCGTTCGTCTTGGGGGCGTGCGTGATGGGGATTGGAGGCGCGCTCTTCACAGCCTCGGTGAGCACCATTGACTTTGGGCTCTTTCATCCGATGAGCTATACGTTTATGGTCTGGGTGATGCTGATGGCGGGGGGATCGGGGAATCACAAGGGCGCGGTTTTTGGGGCCTTTGCGATCTGGTCCATCTGGATGGGCACGACGTTCTTGAGTGACGCGCTCGTCCCCTTTCAGTTCAAGACCCAAGTCTTCTACGTGCGCTATTTATTAGTTGGGGTGTTGTTGCTGGCGATCCTGCTCTTCCGGCCTCAGGGGATTTTGCCTGAAGAGAAGGGGCAGCAATAAAATATCAAGAGCGGGAGCCTTGTCGACCCAATAACTCTTCAGGCTCTGTAGAAATCCTTGCTGAGCCGGATGCTGAAGCATCCGTCTGATGAGGAGAGAAGCCCGCTGAAGGGGG
>CAZODX010000037.1:4174-9574 GCA_964578715.1 uncultured Thermotogae bacterium
CTTTAGAGAAGGGGGGTGGGAGGTTAGGTCTGAGACGGCGGATTCATCCGCCAGCACTGAAGGATTTCTACTCTTCATTACTTTGCTTTTGTTTTCTCTTGTTGCTTGAGCTTTTCTGCGAGCCAGAGGTGAATAAGGGCTTCTGCGGAGACCCCTTGGCGACGGGCTTCTGCGCGCACTTGTGCGAATAAATCCTTGGCTAGGGCGCAATAGGCTTTGCTAGAGCGCACGTTGATGCGCACGTCTGCTTCTTCCATGAGGCCCTCGTAATCAGCAGTGCTATGGGTGTCCCAAAACTCCCAGAATTCTTCGAGGGAGCTGAAGCTCTCCGGTAAGAGATGGACTTCCGGCTTTCGCTTAGCTTTTGGCATAGATACGTCGCTCCTTTCGATCCATCTCACGAGCGCTGAGGATCAGAGCTTTATTTGGACGTTTATAGATGAAGAATATCGTCAAGTAACGGCCAGCCTTTGTGCGCCCCAGCGCTCGATAGACATGCTCGCTGCGAAAGCGTCCGCGCAGCATCTTCTTGATCTTAGGGTAGGAGCTAAAAGCCTCTTCAACCTCTTGGGGTGTAACATGATGCTTTGTCTCAATCTTAGATATCACTTCTTCCAACCACAGGAGTTCAGTGATCTCCACAATGGTCTTGCTATGTTAGCACAAAAGCGGGACCATTTCCACTGAGAAAAACCATGAGCGGGAGCCTGTGCAGGCCCCCGCTCGCCAACTCTGCTCTTGAAAAGCCTCGTTCCCCTCCCTCTTTAAGGAGAGGGGTTAGGGGAGAGGTCACTCAGGTGGAATCTGCTTGACCAACGTGATCGTCTTGATGCCGCCTGGAGCGTCTTTATTGTACTGCCAGATCTCGATGGGCGAGACGACGTCGCCGGCAGCGTCGAAGTCCATGGCGCTGCCCGCGCCCTCGTAGTTGATATCCTGCTTGTTCTTCAGGGCGTTCAAGGCGGCCACAAAGCCGGCGACTCCCACAACTGTACCCGGCGGATTGCTGACGGGGCGCAGATTATCCCGCACCACCGTACCGTTAATCTCTCTGACACCATCAGCTATGGCCTTGGCTGCAGCCAACCCCAAAGCTGCTACCGCATCGTAGGTCGTATCAATGTACGGGATCGGCGGGATATCACCGTAGGCCTTCTTGAACTCCTCTTCGAACTTCTTGGCATTGGGGTTCTCCGGGTCGGCCGCGGCCACCGTCCCGTAGAAGCCATGCAAGATGTCAAAGCCGAGCGCCTTGATCATGTCCGCGGACTTCGTGCCATCCACGAACAAGAAGCTCTTGTACTTGAAGACCTCGACAGCTTGTTTGAGATAAACATTGGCATGGCCGGGGTAGCTGATGGCTACTAAGACATCGGGCTTGCCTTCTAACGCCTTGCGCAGCTCGGCATCATAGCTGGGGGCGACCTCCTCAGCGTGCGGCACCTGCGCCAAGACCTTGCCGCCGCGCTTCTCGAAGGACTTGGCAAAGCGGTCGCTGAGCCCCTGGCCGTAGGGGTTGTTGACGTAGAGCGTCGCGGCCGTCTTGTACTTGACGGGCGCTTCCTTGATTTCCCCTGCGGCAAGCATGGCCAAGACAACCCCTTGCAATGCGTCCGAAGCCGTCGAGCGGAAGAGGAAGTCGTCATCGGGTTCGACGGTCAACAGCGGCGACGTCGAAGCCGGGGAGATCTGCGGGATCTTGAAGGGCTTGGAGACCTCGCGGGCAATGGCTAACGACGCGCTGCTGGCCAAACCGCCGACCAAACCGACAGCTTTGTCTACCGTGACGAGCTTCTTCGCGCGATCGACGACCTGTTGGAAGTTGGGGAAGCCGGGGTCCTCGTGAACGAGCTTAATGATCGGGCCACCGAGAACTGCTTGGGCTGCTTCGTTGAGGTGCTTGGCGGCTAAGTCTGCGCCCTTGCGCTCCGCCGGGCCGAATTCAGCCAGCGGGCCCGTCGAATCCAAGAGCGTCCCGATCGTTACTACCGGAGGCTGTGCCAAGAGCACCGGCCCGCGCAAGACCCCGCTCAACGTTGCCGTCCCGACGGCCAGACCAATCCCTTTCAAGAATGTGCGGCGTTTGATGGCTTTCATAGTGTGCAAGACACCTCCCTAAAAAGTTTTGGCGTTTACAATGCCCGTCGAGCGCCCACACAACAGCTACACCAGGAATCCCCCATTATTCTTCCGGGTAGATCACCTCCTGACACACAGCTTTGGCGAACTTCTTCACGTTTTTGGCGCTCGACGGCCTGTCGTTGGGCGCATTATAGCGTTGCCCCCTCTTCAAGTCAAGTCCCCATCGTTTTTCGTTATTTTAAAAGCATTTTCAGGCGAACCACACGAATTGTGCCGTCCGTATGCTGCTTAGAGTGGAGGCCGGGGATTTGCTTGTCCAATCTGGCGTGTGTTATGCTACTGCTGGGTGAGTTCTGTGAAGAGACAGAATGAGATGGCCGAGCTGGTGCGACGCGTGCTTGTCCATATTGGGGAGGACCCCGACCGCGAAGGGCTGAGAGAGACCCCACGACGCTTCGTCGAGATGCTCGAATCGCTCACGGCGGGCTATCGCCAAGACCCAAAAGAACTGATCGCCGGGGCGATCTTCCCCGTCAAACACGACCAGATGATCGTCGTCAAAGATATTCTGTTTTATAGTTTATGCGAGCATCATATTCTGCCGTTCTTCGGGAGAGCGCACGTGGGCTACATCCCCGACGGCCGGGTGATCGGCATGAGCAAGATCCCCCAGATCGTCGAGCACTTCTCGAAGAAGCTCCAACTCCAAGAGACTCTGACCGACGAGATCGCGGACTTCTTGATGGAAGCCCTTGTGCCCAAGGGGGTCGGCGTTGTCATTGAGGGCTTTCACTTGTGCATGGCCATGAGAGAGCTTCAGAAAGACGCGTGGCTTGTCACCAGCGCCGTGAAGGGCATCTTCAGGCGCGACCCGCGCACACGGACTGAATTTATGCAGCTCATCGGGCGACGGTAGTCACTCTTTCTTTTGCGTAAGCTTCGGTGTGTACGAGACTGTAAACTCTACCAAGCCCCCGCTAAAGTCTTTAGGCGGCCCGGCGATCTTTTCGGAGAAATGCTCCCACGCCCCAGACCACGGCGCCCAAATGTACCCCAGCGACGCGCGCAGCGTGATCACATCCGTCAGCACAAACTCGATCCCCACACGAGGAATCGCAGAGAAAAAGATTCTGCGCAGGAGCGTGTCGTGCGCCGTCTGCACCACAGACTCAAAGCTCTCTTCGGTCATGGCGCGTTGCCCCAATAAGAGTGTCGCCGTGCCCACGCCTACGCCACCGCTCACGAAGGCGCGCAGCGCCGGCACCTGCTCCGAGAGCGGCCAGCGTCTATCGAGAAACGCACTGAAATAGAAGAGCGTCAACTGCACGCGCCGCGGGCCGCGCTCGGCTCCCACTGATCCCTCTGCGAGCGTCAGTCCCAACGGGAGCCACTCGACGGTGCGCACACGCGTCCAGCTCCCTGTCAGCGTCATGGGCGGCGAGAGCGTGGGGAAATCGTTCTGCCGCAGAAGCTCATTGAGATCGCCGAAATTCAGATAGAATACGCCGGAGACCGGCTCAAAGCTGGGAAGCTCTTGCGCCGCAACGATTCCAGCCCACATGGCGACTCCTACCAGAAGAGTCAATCTTTTCATAGCTAAGCCTCCTTCTCTTAGTGTTCATATCCCCTATCCGGCAGAGGGATTCTCTCTGGGCCAAGCTGCATAGTGACGCCCTCACCGTGGGCCACCACCCGCCCGATTATCGTAAACTCACAGCTCTTCCGCGCCTCAAAGAGCTTCTCTTGAGGGAGCGTGAAGAGCAACTCAAAATCCTCCCCGAAAAAAAGCCCCATCTCGAAGATCTCGTCTTGATCGCGAGCGATCTCCTCGACTTCCAGAGCGAACGGGATCGCCGTCGCGTCTATGCGAAACCCCACGCCGCTCGCTTCGGCGAGCTGATAGAGCGAGCGCGCCAGCCCATCTGAAATATCTATCATACTGCTCGCTAGCGGTGCTAGGGCTTGCCCCTCACGCAGCCGGGGCACAAAGCGCAAGAGCTCATTGGCTTGGTCGTATTCTTTCTCTTTGAGAAGTCGTAGCGCCACGGCTGTGCGGCCCAAGTCCCCTGTCACGCAAACTAGTTCTTCGAGATGCGCGCCAGAGCGCAAGACGGGCTTTGGCGCCTCCCCAAGGGCCGTCGTCACGAGTGTCAGCTCGCTATGGCGATCCGTGTCCCCGCCTAAGAGTTGTGTCTTACAAGCCTCGCAGCACGCCAAGGCCCCCTCGAAGAGTTCTTCTAAAAAACTTTTCTCGAACTCCGGTGCTCCCAGGGCGATCACGACCCCTAAGGGCCTGCCGCCCATCGCGGCGATGTCGCTCAGTGAGACTGCGACAGCGCGCCAGCCTATCGTGTACGGCGTTATGCCCTCGGGAAAGTCCGTGTGACGGTGCAGCATATCTGTCGTAAGCAAGAGATTAGTCTTTGCAAAAGGGATGACGGCGCAGTCGTCGCCGATGGGGAGTCTCTCACTGAGAAACTTGATGACGTCGCGCTCGCGCATGGGTGTACTATACACTCACGGAGACTTCTTGTCCAGAGAACCAACAATAGCTGCGATGTGCTTCTCCAATTTGGGGTAGTGCGTGCCGCGCCAGTAGAGCTTCTGGCAGCTCGTGCAGCGAAAGAACTCGTCGTGCTCGACGGCGACCCGTGGGGGAATGTGCGCGAGAATCTCTGCTTTGGTCACGGGTGCAAGCAGCCCGTTGCACACCAAACATCTTCGGAACGGGTCTATCAGGGTCTCTAAATTAAAGCGCCGTACGACTTCGCGGGCCTGCTCGACAGGGTTTGTCGAGCGCAGCCAGTAGCCATGCGTGACGGCGTTGTGCTTGAGCAGCCCACGATCACGGGTGAGCACGATCCGTCCTTCCCTCGCCGCAATCGCTACCAGCTCGCTGTCGTCATATGTATTCGAGTGCAGGGTATCGAAGCCGAGCAACCGTAACAGCCGCGCCAGCTTCCCCAAGTGCACATCAGCGACGAACGCGATATGTCTGAGGGGCTTCTCGCGCAACTGCACGATGGGCGAGATGTCTAAGCTCTCGAAGACCGGGTAAACAGCAACTCTGTCGCCGTCGCACAAGCGATACGAAAACCCTACGGACTGCCCGTTGACGACGATGAGATCGACTTCGGTGTGCGGTACGCCGAGCGCCTCGATGGCGTCCTTGATCGCTGGGGAGTTCTGAAAGCTGTAGTCAATATCGCACTGACGGTGCTTGGGCGGGAGGAAGTCATTGAGCTCGCCGTAGAACCGAAAGACTGCTGTGCTCATGGTCTGAGCTTAATTTTATCAGCTTGGGCGCGTCTTGGCATA
>CAZODX010000038.1:0-9551 GCA_964578715.1 uncultured Thermotogae bacterium
CTTGCTAAATCTCCAAAAATCAGTAAACTATAGGGTGTACTCTATTCGGACTCCAAGCCCGCCTGGTGCGGGATGTGCACGCTGTGATCTTCAAACAGAAGGAGGATTTTTATGGCGGTCAAAGCACCGGCCAAACCCCACGCGAAAGATTCCAAAGCGCTCTTTCAGAAGATGGGGCAATATGTGCCCCGCGCTGTCTCGCCGTTAGCGCCATTTATTATATCGGAAGGACGTGGCGCTATCGTGACAGACCTTGAAGGGAACTCCTATATTGATTTCACCGGCGGCTGGGGATGTCTCATCGTTGGCCATGCGCATCCCAAGGTCGTGCGCGCTATCCAAGAGCAAGCGCAGAAGTTCACGCACACCGACTGCAGCGTCATTATGTATGACGTTTATATTGAGCTTGCTGAACGATTGGCCAGGCTTGCCCCCGGCCCATCTCCAAAGAAAGCGATCTTCTTTAATTCCGGCGCGGAAGCCGTCGAGAATGCTGTCAAGATCTCTCGCTCTTATACGAAACGCAAAGCTGTCGTTGTCTTTGAGGGAGCGTTCCATGGCAGAACGTATATGGCCCTCACGATGACCCATAAAGCCAAGCCTTATAAAGAGGGCTTCGCTCCGTTTTGCTCTGATGTCTATCGCATGCCCTTCCCCAACTCCTATCGCCACCCTATGGACTTTGGGCGCTGGGAGAGGCAATTATTCAGCTTAGTTAATCCCGACGAGATCGCGTGTATCGTCTTTGAGCCGGTGCAGGGCGAGGGCGGGTTTGTCGTCCCCCAAGAGGGCTTTGTGCAGTTCTTGCGCGAGCTCACTCACAAGCACGGCATTGTCTTAGTTGCTGATGAAGTTCAGACGGGTATGGGGCGCACCGGGAAGTTTTACGCCTATGAGCATTACGGTATCGAGCCCGATTTAGTGACATTAGCAAAGTCGCTCGCGGGAGGGATGCCTCTCAGCGCTGTTGTTGGGGTCCAGAAGGTGATCGATGCGCCCGGGGATAGCGCGATTGGGGGCACATATGTGGGCAACCCCGTGGCGTGTGCCGCGGCCCTGGCTGTGCTCGACGTCATCGAAGAAGAGGGTCTGCTCGACCGTGCTGTGGAGCTCGGGCAGTACATGCGGAAGCGCTTCGAGCAGATGCAGCAAAAATACGAGATCATTGGGGACGTGCGCGGTCTGGGCGCGATGATGGCCATCGAGCTTGTCAAAGATCGTGCGACAAAAGAGCCCGCTGCTGACGAGACGATGGCTGTTGTCAAAGAGTGCTTAGCCAACGGGGTAATCATCGCGAAGGCCGGGCTGTACGGCAACGTCATCCGGATGCTCATCCCGCTCGTGATCAAAGAAGACGAGTTGAAGCGAGGGTTTGATGTGATCGAGCGCGCGATCGCAAAAGTGTCGCGATAGATCAGATATCCCAACTCTTGGCTCGGAAATCTGAACCAAGGGTTACGCCGTAGGACGCCTCAACGTCTTCTTGGGGCAGCTCCCAGATGAACCGCGAGGGCGCGTTCAAAAGCAATCGGCCGTAAAGTGAGCGCTGATTGGTGAACGACAGATAGACACGCTCTTTGGCTCGCGTCAGCCCCACATAGCAGAGTCGTCGTTCTTCCTCAAGCGTGCCCTCGCGGATGCTGCGCCCATGCGGGAGGATGTTCTCTTCCAGAGCGACTAAGAAGACATAGTCGAACTCCAGGCCCTTGGCTGAGTGTAAGGTCATCAAGGCAACGCGCTCCTGCTCCCCTGAGTACGTATCAGCTTCGGCCATGAGCGCAACTTCTTCGAGAAACTCTCTCAGTCCTCCGCGCTGCTCAAATTCTTTCAGATAACCGATAAATTCTTCGATATTCCCCAGGCGCTCTTCAGAGTCTAAACCCTCAGCTTGCAGCTCTGTCAAGTATCCTGTGCGGTGTAAGATTTCGACGACGAGCTCGCTGGGGTTGTGAGTTTGCGCATAGTCGCGCAAGCTCTCTATAAGACTATAGAACTCTTTCAGACGCGCGCGTGCGCTCGTGCCCAGATCGCTGTTCTCGCTCAAATATCTGATGGCATCCCACAGGGAGCAGTGTGCGGTGCGGGCGTGTTTCTGTAAGAGAGCGACTGTTTTCTCACCGATGCCGCGCCGCGGCTTGTTCAAAATCCTTAATAAGCTCAAGTCATCAGCGGGATTGACGAGGAATCGCAAATACGCCAGGAGATCTTTGATCTCGGCGCGTTCGTAGAATTTTAAGCCACGCACGATCTCGTAAGGGATGCCGCGACGGATCAGGGCTTCTTCGAGGACGCGCGAGAGCGTATTGATCCGATAGAGCACAGCGATGTGATTGAGCGGGACACCTTTGTCATAGTGAAGGTGTTCGATCTGCCGCGCGATGAATTCAGCTTCATCGTGTTCGTCGCTAGCGCAGTAGAGATAGAGTCTTTCGCCTTCGGGACGCTCGGCAATGAGCTCTTTGGGCTTGCGGAGCTGATTGTTGCTGATGACAGCAGAGGCTGCCCGCAGAATTCGGGCAGTCGAACGATAGTTTGATTTAAGCTGGACGACTTTACAGTTGGGGAAATCATGCTCGAACTTAAAGATATTGGTCGGGTCTGCTCCGCGCCAGCCAAAGATCGCCTGATCGTCGTCGCCTACAACGCAGATATTCTCGTACTTTTCTGCGAGCATCCGCGAGAAGATGTACTGCGCATAGTTGGTGTCCTGATACTCGTCGATCACGAGAAAGCGAAAGCGATCGCGATAGAAGTTTAAAATATCTAATCTCTCTTGGAAGAGCCGCACTGTCAGTCTAATGAGATCTGCAAAATCGAGGGCGTTGCTCGCCTCGAGCTTGCGCTGATAGTGCTTATAGATTCTGTCTAAGAGTTCGAGCTGGTAGCCGTCGAACATGCCGACGCGGCGGCTGGCGAACTCTTCTGGGCCGATTAAGTCGTCTTTGGCGCGGTCGATGACCTCGGCGACGAAGCTGGGGCTGATCCCCTCGTCGCTGTAGCCAAGCTCTTTGATAGTCTGGGCGATGGCCGCACGGGAGTCGTCTTCGTCAAGGATCGTGAAATTCGGCGTATAGTTCCCGCCCAAGTGCTGGATCTGCTCACGCAGGATCGCCGCAGCAGTCGAGTGGAACGTCCGGATCCAAGGGGTTTGGTTCGTCCCAACGAGTCTCTCGACGCGCCGCTTCATCTCTTCGGCAGCCTTGTTGGTAAACGTCACGCCCAAGATATGCTGAGACGGGACTCTATAGTGAGCCATCAAATACGCGATGCGATGCGTAATCGTTCGAGTCTTGCCCGAGCCCGCCCCAGCGATAATGAGCAAGGGGCCTTCGAAGTGAACAACAGCCTCCCGCTGATATGGGTTCAGGTCTTTTAAAATAAGATCCTCCGTCATCCCTAAGGATTATATCACACGAGCTTGAGCTGATGCTCCTCCAGCTCGTGGGGGGACTGGAAGGGCTTAACGCTAATACGGAAAGTCTCAGTGCTGTTCTCGAAGCGCCAATGGGCTTGCACAGTGCCGGTGGGTTTGTCGTTCAAGTGGCTTGCCGCCACGCGGGCCGCAAGCTGAATGATTCGCTGGATCTCCACAGGGCTCTTCTCCTTCCAGTTAGCGCGTACGAGGGCCATCGGCCCCCGCGGCCCCAAGAGATATAACCGTAAATCTTCGGGAAGGAAGAAGTTCTGCAGGCGACGCTTCTCCTCGTCGTTGCACCCCACGACAATAGTGACGTCTGGAGGGCACTTATAGTAAAGCGGGAATTCCAGAAGCTCGAGGGCGTTGACGGTCAGCTTAGACTTCTTCTCCTCCTCTTCTTTTAAAAGATCTCGCAGCCGTGGGCCGAAGTAGGGCATGGTGAGCTTGCAGCGTCGTGCTGCAGGAAAATCCGAGACGTCAACGCCGAGCTGGCGCGCGAGTTCTCGGATCTTGTCCGCATCGGAAGCGCGAAATCCCTTCAGCTGCGCCCGATCTACTAGGCCCTTCTGTTCGGGAATGGTCTCGCGGAGGAGCTTCGCGGAGAGCGGGCGCAGCACCAGCCCTTTGGCCCCGGCAAGTTCCGCGATCTTCTCAAGATCAGCAGCACCCAGCCCACGCTCGCCCACGACTTCCCCAGTAATGATAAAATCTGCACCGATGCGCTTCATGTAGCGCAGGGCTTTCTTCAGCAGGAGCTGGCGGCAATTGCTGCACGTCTGCTTCAGGGGAAAGCGGGGGCTGCTTGTTCCGTTGGGGCTTGGCTGATAGATTACCCCAGCGAGCTCCCGGAAGTCTTTCTTGACGTTCTGGCTCCGAAAAGGCGCTCTACAGACCTCAGAAGCGATGTCCTTCACTGTGCGATGGGTGAACCCCGTCTCCGAGAGGGGCGAAGGCAGGGCTTCGTATTCTCGGAAGAACGGCGAGCGCAGGTGGAGGATCCGGACTTCGATGTTGGGCTGCTGCAGGATGAGCTTCGTCGCGACGATACTGGCCAAACTCCCCGAGAAGAGAGAAACCGCTTTGGCCACTCCCTATCCCTCCCCCATTCCCTGGGTTTGGTGAAAATTAATATACGGGCTCGAACAGCTCGTACCGGCCATCGTTATGGCGGTAGAGGATCTGGAGGCCCCCTCTCTCTGAGTCCACAAAGATCAGGAAGTTTCTCTCGTTGGTCGATTCCAGCTGGAGGCGAGCCTCTTCGAGCGTCATCGGTTTGCGCAGATAGACTTTCGTATAGGTGATATTGTCTTCGCCGGGAGCTTGAGCCTCGGCGAGAGCCTGCTGGCGGGCTTGTGCCGCCGCTTGGCGCGCCGGGCGCTTCTCCCGCAATTGATCTTTATATTTTTTGAGCTGTTGCTTGAGCTTATCGACAGCTTCATCGATAGAGGCGTACATGTCATCCGACTCGGCGCTGGCTTTGACGATCTTGCGCTTAGCCAAGTGAGCTACCATCTCCACAATTTGGCGCTCCTTTTCCACGTCCATGACGATATCGACGCTGATGATGCCGTCAAAGTAGCGTGACAAGGCTTCGACTTTGGCAACGGCGTATTGATTGAGCGCCTCGCTCTCTGCCATGTGCCGCTCAGATACTCGAATCTTCATGATAAATGAAAGAGCTCCACTCCTTGGGATTCGCTAGCGGTTATACTATAGCAGAACATGGCCGAAAAGTCAAGGTTTGGACGGGAAAATCTCGAATCCCACAGGCATCTGGGTTGGCAGGTCTCAGGCTTGAGGCACTGGATCAGGAAGCTGGAAACTTTGGGCGGGGTAGTGTATCTTATGCTGCTATGCGCGAGTTGGCTGGAGTGCGACTGCGTCGGGCCACCCTTGCTGATCTGGAGCGAGTGCTTGAGATTGAACGTTTTTCATTTCCTGCGCCTTGGCCTCGGGAGTACCTAGTTCAACACGTAGGGGATGACGGTTTTGTCGTGCTCGAGTATGAGGGGCTTATTGTCGGCTATACTATAGTTGGGGTGAAGATCCCGTCGTTTTTAGCGCGATTGGAGCGGCGGACGCGAGCGCTCTTGACGGGGCAAGAACCCGAAGAGCTCCCCCCGGTGGGGCATATTCTCAATATCGCTGTAGATCCGGCATTTCGGCGTCAAGGCTTGGGTAGGCGCTTGCTCGAATACGCCCTCGACTACTGTCGCTACTTAGGGGCAGAACAGGTCGAGCTCGAAGTGCGCACAAACAATGCTGCAGCTATTCAGCTCTATCAAAAGTACGGCTTTGTGATTCGCGAGCGGGTGCCCTATTATTATAGCGATGGTGAAGACGCCTTCGTCATGGTCAAAAAACTCTGAAGATCCTTAGGGTCGTCTAGATCCCACTGAGTTGGTCCTTCGTCGGGGGCGAGCTCGAGCTTGATCGCTGAGTCCCAATATTTCTGAATAATTTTGAGCCCGCTCTCGTCATTGTGCAGCCTTTCGAATTCGCTGAAGAGTTCCCTGGGGATAGCTACAGGGCGCCCTGCAGATCCCCGATAGACTGGGAAGCAGAGCTTCTTTGTGTCGAGAAACGCTGTAGCGACTCGTGCGATCAGGGTGTTGGTCATTAGGGGCATATCGCCCAGAAGAACAAGTGTGCCAGGGGCCTCGGGGGGAACGGCAGCCAGCCCAACTCTGAGCGATTCCGCGCGACCGCGCTCCCACTGAGCATTCAAAACAATGCGCAGCTGGGGCGAGTCTTTCAGCTCCGCTAGAGCTGCGAGAGCTTTTTCAGCTTCATACCCTAAGACGAGTATGACAGGATCGAGCGGCGCTGCAAGTGCAGTTGTTAAAACGTGATAGAGCACGGGGTGCTCTCCCAGACGTATCAGTAATTTATTCTGCCCTAGGCGACGGCTTGCGCCGGCGGCCAGCACAATTCCAGGGATAGCCATGCTTGGCCTTGATTGTAATAGAAGTCGGGAGAGGGATACAAGGGGTCTTGACAATAAGGGGGTTTTTATGCTAAGATTCTTGTGAACAGGAGCGTAGGAGGCCTTAAAAAATCGTCGGAGGGCCTATGCCCAAGGAAGGCCCTGCGCTATTCGGGGTTCTGTTCTACAACGAAGGAGGTGAGAACGGAAGACTAGAACCAGCTTCACCCATTCCACTTCAACACTTAAATCTCGCGCGAGGTGATCCGCAGTGAAGTCTTTGTGGAAATGGTGTACAGTTGCTGTAGCGGTTGCTCTCTTTGTCGTGTGGGGCAGCCAGGCGCAACAGTGGAATATTCAGTCCGTAGCTCAAGGACCCGATGCCGCGAAGCAGCGGGTTATAGAGCCGGACGTGGCTGTGGCGCCTAATGGTACAGTCTACGTCAGCTATATCGATCAGAAAGCGAACGCCATTAAGCTCCTTCAAGTCGGAGGGGCAACAGCTGAGATAGTGCGTGAGACGGGGCGCGTGATCGGGACGACGGCTGCAGCTACTGACAATCTCGTCTGTGTTGCCTGGGAGGAGCTCAGCGACGAGTCTGGGGTTCATGAGGTCTGGCAGGCCTGCTGGAATGCTGATCTTTCGCCGGCTGGCGATCCCTGGCGCTTGTCGACTGAGGGGGTTATCGCGGGTCAGGCCAACGGGGCTGGCTGGCAGGAGTTCGGCTTCAACTTCGATAACACCTTCGCTCCCGATGGCACGCTCTATGCCATCTGGACCGAGGACTACTCCGCCCTGAAGGCTGCCAAGTACAAGGATGGGGCCTTGAGTGCTTGCGGCGACTTTCCGAAGCTGCCCATCCCAGAGGCCCCCAACCGCTATCCAACTATCTATGTTGATAGCGAAGGTGGCGTCTGGGTCGCTGTCGGGGATGTCTCCTATCCGCCTGGGCCCAATGTCTGGGTCTATTACTCCGCTGATCAGTGTGCCAGCTGGACAGCGCCTGTGGATATGACCCCGACCGGGCTCTTTAGCGATATGGGCGGGATCGTGCGCCTCGGCGATAAGATCTACGTGGTGTACGATGAGGACCAGGGCGCAGCTCCCGGCACTGCGGACATCAACGTCACTACCTGCGATGTTGCTAAAGACGCCGAAGGGAAGGTTACTGGCATAGATCCAGCGACCTGCGTCCGCGGGATTGTCCACCGCGAGGGCGGCTTCCCGCACATCGCCACCGATGGCAAGGGCCTCTACGTAGCATCCGATGATATGAATGCCAACGAGGTGAAGTTCAGCTACTCCTGCGATGCCGGGCAGACGTGGACGCCAGCAAATATCCCCAACAGGTGGAACAGCGGCTACAGGGACCCGGACTTCGGCGCGGTCCTCTCGCGCAAGCGCGTGGCGACGAGCGCGGGGTCGCCCAATGTCTATGTCGTGTGGTTCTGGCGCAGCGAGGGCAAGAGCAATATCATGCTCGGCACACTGCCCAAGCCTTGTCAGTAGAGCGCACCCAACGGCGAGGGGCTGAGCTCACGAGGGCTTAGCCCCTCTTTTTTTCTCTTAGGAGGTGCTCATGGAGAATGCATTGCGGAAGTGGGCAGCCGTAAGCCTAGCTCTCTTAGCGATTGTTCTTTTGCTAGGCGGGCTCAGCTCTAGCGATCTTGCTCAAGGTCAAGCCCAATGGGTAACGTTGACTGTCGGTCAAGCGGGCGCCAAGGCTGGCAGCTGGTGGTTCTCCAGCGATTTTGCGTTCTCCGAGCGCGATCCAGCGACGGCTGACGACGATACTCTCTACGTAGCCAGCACAGCTTTACTCGGCCAAGATTGGTTCGTCTTCTTGCACGTCTCCAAGGACGGCGGTGCCACCTGGACAAAGTATATTCTCAAACAAGCGGGCGACGTCGTGATCGCCGCGCGCGTCAAGGCTGCCAGCTACAAAGCGGGCGACGTCGTCTGCGTCGGCTGGCAGGACTGGGAAGTCAGCGAAGGCATCCCCGAGATCGTCGCGCAGTGCTTCTGGGCACCAAAGCCCGCTGTCGAGGGCTTGCCTGAGAATCCCCAGAACATGCCCAGCGAGGGAGCGCTTGAGCCCGCTGAACAGATCGAAGAGAATGATCCCTATGCTCCCGATCCTGCGCCTCAAGCGATTATTCCATTAGCTGCCGAGGCGACCAATCTGACAAATACCCCTGATACGAGCTCCGGCGTGCACGACATCGGCACAGGGGATTACATAGGGCAATGGGACCTGGGGATCAACCCGCACAGCCAGTGCGCGACGGATGGCTTCCCCTTGATCTGGGCCGTCTGGTCCGAAGACTATACGCAGCTGCTCTATAGCCGCTCGACCGACGGCACAAGCTGGGAGCCCGCGCAGGCGTTCAAGAACAAAGATGGCCAAGAGGTCTTCCCCAGCGAGTACACGCGCTTCCCGTCTGCATACGCAGACAAAGACGGCGTGATGTACGCCGCGACGGCCCAGGCGGTCCGTCCCCCGGACGTCTTCGTGAGCGCCTCGACCGACTGTGGCCAGACCTGGGGAGAGCTCGCGAACTTGAGCCAAAACTCCGGGTTCTCCGACGGGCCGTTCGTCGCCGTCACTCAAGACGGGGCTATTCATACCGTCAACGACGACGACACGACGAACCCTGACGGCGCCGATATTCACTACAATCGCTGCACCCGTGAGGGCAATGCCATCACGTGTGCTGAAGGGAGCAAGCCCATTGCGAAGGACGGCGGCTTCCCCTATATCGCGACGGACGGCAAGCAAGCCCTCTATGTTGCGTACTCGTCCCATCCAGGGGGCAAGCCCGGAGGAGTCGGGTTCCTCTGCTCGACCGACGGCGGTACGACTTGGAGCGCCTCCGAAGAGATCCCCGATTCAACCCAGGGGGCTCCTACGATTCGCTTCACCGATCTTGGAGCGCTCCACTGGCAAGAGAAGCTCGCGGTCAACGCCCAGAACACGCTCTATCTCGTCTGGGTGCAGTGGATCCGCGGGCAAGCGATTAAGCTCCAAGTGAGCAAGCGCACGCCCGCGTGCTAAATATCGAATCACGGAAGCCACGGAATCGCACGGAAGAGACTGACCGTGCCTTCCGTGGCTTCTTCCGTGTTTCCGTGATTCAAATACCCCGACAGTCCGCCCCGCGCACCCACAAGTCAATTATCTGAATCATAACATCGTCGCTGATGGG
>CAZODX010000039.1:0-9507 GCA_964578715.1 uncultured Thermotogae bacterium
TTGAGGCTCGCTGAGGCGCTTGCCTCCGCGCATCACCGGGACGAGCAAGGGGCGCCCGGGGAGTCTTTCGTCGGCCTGCGCGATGACGTCGCGCACGGCGTAGCTATTCTCTTCAAGGCGAAAGACCTGTTTTCGCCCAGGGATGATGGGCTTATCTGGAGAAAGCTTCAAGCGCCCTTGGCCCGCGTACTCGCTCAATTTATAGACTATATCTAAGTCTGGAGCGTCTCTCGAGACGCCCATATACGTGCCCACGCCAAAGCCGTCGATGGGCGCGCCGGCTTGGAGAAGCTGGGCAATTCGCTCTTCGTCGAGGCCGCCGCTGGCAAAGATCTTCACGCTCGAGAGCCCAGCATCATCGAGCATCCGTCGTGCGTGCTGGGAGAGCGTCAGCAGATCCCCGGAGTCCAAGCGAATAGCTTTGACTCGGAAAGCCGGCCCCAGCTCGCGCGCCAACTCAAGAACGCGCCGCACCCCAGCGAGCGTATCATACGTATCGACGAGCAGCACTGTCTCCGGGTAGATGCGCGCAAAGGCGCGAAACGCTTCGAGCTCGCTTGGATGGGCTTGGATATAACTGTGGGCCATCGTGCCCACCACAGGGATCTTATAGAGTTTTCCGGCAAGGACGTTGGAGGTCGCCGCTACCCCGGCGATGTAAAAAGCGCGAGCGCCTTTGAGGGCCGCGTCGCTGCCGTGCATGCGCCGTGCAGCGAAGTCAAAGACAGGGCGCCCCTGAGCCGCCACAACGACGCGATAGGCTTTTGAGGCGAGCATCGTCTGGAGCTGAATCTGATTCATAATGAACGTCTCGAAGAGCTGGGCCTGGGGCAGGGGCGCGACTACTTCGAGAATGGGCTCGTGGGGAAAGATGGGCGTGCCCTCGGGCACGGCGTAGACGTCGCCGGTGAAGCGCATGTTCTTGAGCCATTCGAGAAATCTCTGCGAGAACAGCCCCAGCGACCCAAGATAGTCCAAATCGTCGTCGCTGAAGCGAAAGCTTTCGAGATAGTCGAGAACAGACTCAAGCCCACAAGCAATGAGGAAGTTGCGCTGGGGCGGGAGGCGGCGCACGAATAAGCTGAAGACAGCCTGGTCGGTCAGGCCCTCTTCGAGGTATGCCTGGGCCATGGTGAGCTCATAGAGATCGGTAAAGAGCGCCAGCGTCATAGATGGTGCTATTATAGCAAGGGGCTAGCGGGCCTTCAGGATTTCGTGCAGGGCCGGCTCCAGCTCAGCGAAGCGAAAGCGATAGCCCGCTTGAGACAGGCGCTGCGGCAGCACGCGCTTGCTCGACAAGAGTTCGCTGGCAAATTCTCCAAGGACTATCTTAAGGGCAAAGGCAGGCGTCGGCAGCACTACCGGGCGCCGCAGGACGTGCCCCAAGATTTGTGCGAATTCCCTCTGACGCACAGGCTGCGGCGCTGTGACATTGATCGGCCCGCGTAGGTCTTCTCTTTCCAGAGCAAAGCGAATCGCGCCCACGACGTCGTCGCGATGGACCCATGACCAGAACTGTCTCCCGGAGCCTAACGGCCCGCCCAAGCCCACTTGAAAGATGGGCAGCAGGGCTTGCAAAGCGCCACCCTGGGGGCCGAGCACCAGCCCGATGCGCACCCGCACTACGCGAATGCCCAGATTTTCGGCGCGAGCGGCTTCGCCCTCCCAGTCGCGACAGACCTGCGCGAGAAAATCCGACCCCGGCGCAGACTCTTCTGTCAGCGTCTCTTCGCCGCGATCCCCATAGTACCCAATCGCGCTCGCGCAGATGAGCACCTTGGGGCGCGCCTCAAGCTTGGCTATGGTCTCTATTAAATTTCTCGTGCCGGTGACACGACTGTCACGGATTGACGCTTTTTTTGTGTCCGTCCATCGTCCGGCGACGCTCTCGCCTGCGAGATGAATCACAGCGTCGCAGCCTTCAAGAGCACGAGATGGGGGCAGCTCTTTAAGCGAATTCCACGCAAATGCTTCTTGAAGCGATGGGACACGCTGCTTGGCTCGGTGCGGATCGCGCGAGAGGGCAATCAATGTATGCCCAGCTTGGCTCAAGGCTTCGCAGACGCGACGGCCAAGAAACCCTGTCGCGCCGGTGATGAGAATCTTCATAGTGTGGGTGGTAGGCCGTGCAGGGATCGAACCTGCGACCCCCTGCTTAAAAGGCAGGTGCTCTACCACTGAGCTAACGGCCCACAGAGATTTTACCCATCTGTGCTGGCCCTGTCAACTGAAAAGTTGCCCCAACTCTATTGAAATGATAGAATACTCCTGAAGGAGGCCGATATGAAGCGCTTCGCAATACTCGCTCTCTTGCTCGCCACACTCGTGACGTGGTCGCTCCCTCACTCACTTGCTCAGCCCACGGTACACGAATTCACCCTCGACAACGGCTTAAAAGTGCTACTCGTCCCCAAGCCCGGCACTGGCATCACGGCCGTCGACATCTGGGTCAACGTGGGCAGCCTCAACGAGACCCAAGAGATCTCGGGCATCTCGCACTTCTTCGAGCACATGCTCTTCAAGGGCACAGAAAAACGCCCCGGCGGCATTGATAAAGAGATCGAAGCCCTCGGCGGCCGCACCAACGCTGCGACGTCCTACGACTTCACCCATTACTATATTATTCTGCCCAGCGAACACACCGAGCTCGCCATAGATATCATCGCTGACATCACCCAGAACTCGAGCTTCCCCGAAGAAGAGATCGCCCGCGAAAAAGAGGTCGTCCTGCGCGAACAGCAACAGCGCTCTGATGACCCCGGCTCGTTCGCGTTCTTCACCCTGCGCCAAGATTTTTATACCGTCCACCCGTACAAGCTGCCCATCATCGGGTTTGCCGATAGCTTAGGACGACTCACGCGCGAAGACTTCCTCAATTGGATGAAGACATATTACGTCCCCAACAACATGACGCTCATCGTTGCCGGGGATATAGAAATCGAAAAGACGCTGCAGATCGTCAAAGAGAAATTTGGCGCCATGCCGCCCAAAGCGATCCCTGCTCAGACATATCCTCAAGAACCCGCACGCACCGAAAAGACCGTCAAAGAGATCCGACGCGACGTCAGCCAAGGGTATCTGATCTTCGCCTGGCCCGGCCCGTCCGTCAGAGACGCTCAAGACGTCTACGCGATGGATGTGCTGATCACGCTGCTGTCAGACGGGCGCAGCTCAAGATTCTATAAGAAGCTGCGCAAAGACTTGGGCTTGGTCACGACGATAGACGCCGGCTACTTCACCCAGAAAGAGCCCGGGATTTTCCATATCTACGCAGAATTCCCCTATGAGAACCGCGCGGCCGTCGAGCAGACGATTCTTGCGGAACTCAAAGAGATTCTCGACGGCAAGCTCAGCCCCGACGAAGTCGAGCGCGCCAAGACTGTTCTACTTGCCCGCGAAGCCTTGCAGGCCGAGACGGCTGCCGGGCTCGCCAGCACACTGGGATTTTACTCTATCGTCGCCGGAGACTATCAGTTTGCGCTCACATACCCAGAAAAGATTCGCGCTGTTACTGTCAGTGATATTCTGAACGTCGCGCGAAAATATATCAATCTCGACGCGTACTATGAGCTCGTGCTCATCCCTGAGGGCGCGCAAGAACCCGAAACTCAAGAGCTCATTACCCTTCCCAACGGGCTGAAGCTCATCTTGCGCCAAGACCCTTCCGCAGAGACGGTCGCGCTGCAAGCGTTTGTCGGCACGGGCGCCCGCGCCGAGCCCGCAGAACTGTCCGGGATCGCCGAGCTGACCTCGAGATTGCTCTTGCGCGGCACCACTACGCGCTCCGAAGAGGAGATTTTTACTGAGATCGAAAATCTCGGAGCGCAGCTCAGCCAAGACGTCTTGGCCGACATGGCCCACGTGACGCTCGTCGCCCCGAAAGAGACAGTAGAGCGCGCGCTGACAATCTATCTCGATGTGTTACTGAACCCCGCGTTTGCTCCCGATGAAGTCGAGCGCGCCAAGACCGAATTTATCCGAGAGATTCGAGCGCAAGCCGATCAAAATTTCTCGGTGATCTACAATAACTTCCAGAGCGCCCTCTACGGCGCACACCCCTACGGGCGTATCCCTACTCCGGAGAGCATCGCGCGCATCACCCGCGACGACATCGTGCAGTTCTATAAAAAATATTACGTCCCCAATAATATGACCATCGTTGCTGTGGGGGCGTTCGATCGTGCGCTCGTCGAAGCGCTGCTGCGGGCGAAGTTCCAAGAGCTGCCCAAGGGCGCCGAAGAGCTGCCTCTCAAGCCCCAGCCGGTCTCGCTGGCGCTCACGGAGAACAAGCGCGTCGAAGCGACGAAGAGATCCAATCTCAGTTGGCTTATCTTGGGCTATCCGGCTCCACCTGTCGCCAGCCCAGATTACCCGGCCATGAAATTACTGAACGCGATCTTGGGCGGCGGGATGAGCTCTCGGCTATTCAGTGAACTTCGAGATAAGCGCGGCCTGGCGTACTCCACGGGGTCGTTCTACCCCTCGCGCGCCGAGGAGAGTCACTTAGTTACGTATATCATCGCGCTGCCGGAGAACGCCGAGACGGCCCAGCAAGGGATCTTAGAGATCATCAAAGAGATCCAAGAGAACGGCGTGCCCAACGAAGAACTCGAGCGCGCCAAGAGCTACGTCATCGGCAATTACAGAATAGATCACGAGACGACGGAACGCCGCGCGTGGTACTTGGGCTGGTACGAGACTTTGGGAGTGGGCTATCAGATGGACGCACGCTACCCGGAGCTCATTCGGTCTGTAACGTCAGACGACATCAAGCGCGTTGCTCAGAAGTATTTGCAGAATTATGTGCTCTCGGTGCTGGGGCCAGGGTCTTAGGGGCGATAGATTTTAAGCTTCAGCCCTCTGATAGGACGATAGTGGCGTTCGTTAGCAGTAGCAAGCTGGAAGCCGCGCACCAACGCTGTAGCAGCGATGAGAGCATCTGCAAGCCGTAAGCCCTCTGTGAGGGCATGACGCTCCACAAGCCGAATGGCTTGGTGAGTGATCTCCTCTGTCACAGGGACGATTTCAGCAAAATTCTTTTTGATATACTGACGGATCGTATGAAGTTCTCTGTTGCTAGCAGCCCCTTGAAGAAGCTCCATGTAAGCGATAGCAGAAACTTTCCTTAAGATGAGCGGGCATGAGCGAACGAATCTCTCAGCTTGCTCACTGCCGTGAAAACGCTCTATCAGGACGTCCGAGTCGAAGAGTACTGCTTGTAGCGGGGCTGGCGAATCTTGTCGAGCCATGCCTGCACATCCTTCATGTCTTCACGATCTCCCCACATACCAAAACCAATAGGATCATACTCACAAGGAGCACCCTCTATAGGCAGGATGACAGCAACAGGCTTGCCGCGCAGTGTCACGGTGACGTGCTCACCAGCGCTCACGCGCCGGAGAATACGTCCCATCTTGGAGCGCAGCTGCTTTGCAGTAACTGTGACGGCCATACAATCACCTCAGCGGTCAGTATACAGGTGAGGGGAAGCACTGTCAATGAGGCCCGTTAAGGGTTTTTTATGGTGAGCACCGGCTCCAGCCAGGGGATCTTCTTTAGCTCGGCTTCGATCTGGAGCACGCGCTCGCGGTGCTTGAGAATGCGCTGGAGCACCCCCACGAGCACCGACTGAATCTCTTGTGGGGTGCTGCGTTGGAGGAACCCTAACGCTTGAGCGGCCTTGGTCTTGATGCCGCGCACTTCTTTGAAGAGGGCGTCGAGCTGCATACAGAGCATCTGGTGATCAGCCGTATCAGAGGCGCTGGGCTTGATACGCTCCGATTGGCAGATGCGCCCGTGATAATCCCCTAAAAAATTTTCATACTGTTCAGTTATGTCGTAAACATACGAAAAATTCTCGCCGCGGGTGCAGAGCTCTTCGTCACGGCAGTCTAAGTCCACGCGCAGCCCGCGTAGCATAAATGCCAGACCAGGATCGAGTCCCCCGCGCCCTTGCAAGACTTCTATGACGCTCGCGCGATATCGTTCAGACGAAGGCGCGCTGGCCTGCCATGCCCACCAAAAGACTAAGCCCCCGATGACTATAAGCCCAACTACCGCGAGCCATACCCATTTCTGCATAGCCTTTGTAGTGTGCACGAAACCCGCACCAAAGTCAAGAGCAAGCTGGCACGGCTCGGCGGTACGCTGTACAATACTGCCTGTATGCGCTCGCTCTTTATCACCGTGATAGTCGGCTCCGTCCTTGGGGTGCTGGTCTTCTTTGCTCCCCCGATAGCTCAGCAGCAGCCCCGCGATAAAGGCTCCTCCTACAATAGCCAACGTAAAATTGTGCGCGATCCCGCGGGACGCATCTATGTCGCCTACACCAAGCCCGCGAGGAACTTCTCTCAAGTCTTCGTACAAGTCTCCGAAGATCAAGGCAAGACATGGCGCGATCTCGCCCACGTCAGCCCCCCAACCGGCGACGCCACAACCCCCATGCTCGCCATAGATTCTCAACAAAATTTGCACGTCTTCTGGACGCAGTATGTACAGAACGTGCGCCAGATTTTTTACGCGCCCATCGAGAAGGGCAAGGCCCTGCCCCCCCAAGCACTCACCTCCGGGCCAGCGTACAACGGCTTCCCTGCGGCAGCGTTCGATTCCAAAGGGAGACTTCATCTCGTCTGGTACGGTCTGGACGAGGGCGTCTATCAGATCTGGTACAGACGCAAGGACAAAGATGACTGGTCGGCCCCGATCAAGCTCTCTATGGGGTTCCCCGATTCGGTCAACCCGACTGTGGCCACCGACGCTGAGGACAACGTCCACGTTGCATGGTATCAGTTCGATTCGAGTCGTGGGGTCTATCAGATCTTCTATCGGCGCTACAGCGCCCAAGCTGATCGGTGGGAGCAACAGCGCTCTCTGGGACGCACGGAGACAAACGCGCTCAGCCCTTCTCTCGCTGTCGATGCGAGCGGGCGCGTGCACCTTGTCTGGGAGCAGCAAGACGAGAAGAATCGCTTCCAGATCGCGTACAGCTCGCTCACCGAGCGCGAGATCGCGCAAGTGGTGTGGCTCACGTCGGGGGACGTGCACGCGACCGATCCCTCGATTGCGCTCGATCTGCAAGGGCGCATCTATGTCTTCTACGCTAAAGGGGACGGGCAGATCTATCTGCGGCGCTTCGACGGTGTGGCTTGGAAGCCCGAAGAACGCCTCACGAGTCAAGGGCACAACGAGTACCCCAGCGCGCGCTGGAGTTTTTATCACAACCCTCTTCTGGGAATCAATGCCAAGATAGACTATATCTGGACCGAGGAACTGACCGACGGCAAGAGCCAAACGCGCTATGGCGCCATTGCCATTCCCTAGGACTTGACAACCCCCTATCAGCAGGTGTAACATATATTACATCTGGAAAAGTCAGCGTTCGGGGTAGCTCAGGCGCTGAGTTGGTAAGGAGGTGGTCGTCGGGGTTGGATCATCACAGCACCTCTGTCCTACAGCATCCCAAAACTCTCTTCTTTAAGGAGGTAGCAGCATGAAAGCAGTGTGGCGATGGAGTAGCTTGGCTCTGGTTGTGATGTTGATCTTTGGCGTGACAAGTGGTGTAGCGCAGATCAAGAATCCTGACACATACATCTACGGTTCCATCGGTGACCTCGAAACCCTCGATCCTGCATGGCACTACGACACGGCCAGCGCCACGGCAATCTTCAATATGTACGACTCGCTCATCTTCTACAAGCGCGAGAAGATCGACGAGTTCGAGCCGGCCCTGGCCGAGTCCTGGACGATCTCTCCTGACGGCAAGACTTATACTTTTAAGATTCGCAAGGGCGTCAAGTTCCACGAGGGCGGCGACCTCAGCCCTGCTGATGTCGCGTACAGCTTGCAGCGCGGCTTGTTGCAAGACCGCTCCGGCGGCCCACAGTGGATGTTGCTTGACCCCATCTTGGGTGTCAGCTCCATTGACGAACTCGCCAAAGAAGTCGGCGATGTCAAGGCCTGCGAGGCCGTCCAACAAGCAATCTCTGTCGAGGGCGACAACGTCGTCATCAAGCTGAAGATTCCGTTCTCGCCGTTGCTTCAGATCCTCGCTGGCAGCTGGGGCGCGGTGCTGGACAAGGAGTGGATGATCGCCAACGGCGACTGGGACGGTAAGTGCGACAACTGGCGCAAGTGGCACGACCCGGCAGCCGAGAAGTCCACGATCTTCAACAAAGCGAACGGCACCGGCCCGTACAAGCTGGAGAAGTGGACTCCTGGCGAGGAGATTCGCTACACGCGCTTCGACGGGCACTGGCGTGGCAAGGCCCCCTTGGCCAAGGTCGTCTACAAAGTGATCCCGGAGTGGGGCACGCGGTTGGCTGCCTTCCAAGCGGGCGATCTGGACAGCATGGACGTGCCGCGCGCGTTCGTGGCTCAGATGGACCCCTTGGTGCAGCAAGGCAAGGCCGTGATGTATAAAGACCTGCCCACCAACACGGCTCAAGACGCGTTCTTCAACTTCAAGGTTGAGGAGAAGAGCCCGTTTGTGCCGCTTTTGGGCCGCGACAAGAAGCCCGACCTGTTCAGCGACATCCACATGCGCAAGGCCTTCAATCACTGCCTGGACACCGACACCTATATTAAAGAAGCGTGGTTGGGCGAGGCCAAGCGCCGCCGCGGGCCGATCCCCTCGGGCCTGCTGGGCTACAACCCCGAACAGCCGGTCTACGAGTTCAGCTTGGAGAAGTGCGAGGCCGAGCTGAAGCTCGCCTGGGGCGGCACAGCGGACAAGCCCGGCCCCGCCTGGGAGCAGGGCTTCCAGGTGACGCTGACCTACAACACCGGCAACGTGCAGCGCAAGATCGCGGCAGAGTTGCTGGAGAAGGCCCTGGAGTCCTTCAACGCCAAGCGCGGCCGCGCGCCCTCGATCAACGTCAACGTGCTCGACATGCCCTGGCCGTCCTATCTGAAGGCCTTGGACGCCGAGCAGTTGGCAGTCTTCTGGATCGGCTGGTTGGAGGACTACCATCATCCCCATGACTGGGTGCAGCCGTACCTGCACAGCCGTGGGGCGTTCGGCGGGTTCCAGCAGTTTGAGGTGATCCAGAACGTCCACTACGAGCCGGTGCACGCCAAGGGCATCCTGCAGCCCAAGGACTACAAGAACCTGCAGGAGATGTGGGACGACTTGATCGAGAAGGCCCTGCTGGAGACGGACGTCAAGAAGGCAGAGAAGATCTACTTCGACATCCAGAAGCTCGCCATGGACTGGGCCGTGGACATCTTCCAGGCGGAGCTTCTGGGACGGCGCTACTTCCAGCCCTGGGTCAAGGGTTGGTATCACAACCCCGCGTATCCTGGCGACTGGTGGTTCGTGCTGTCCAAGGGCTAAGCTCGTGTAGGGCTAGAAACAACAAGGGCCGGGGGGGAGCACCTCCGGCCCTTCTCATTTTTGACAACTTGCATAACTTCTCAGTTTATGTTAATTTAATGCTGCCATGAGTGCGTTCATCATCCGGCGGCTCTTGATTCTTCCTGTGCTTGTGCTAGGCGTCGCCGTGCTGGTCT
>CAZODX010000040.1:0-4417 GCA_964578715.1 uncultured Thermotogae bacterium
AGCAAAGCCGTTGGGGACGCGCGGAGCTCAAATTTGAATTCGCGCTTCGTCTCGATGGGGATTACCACAGGCGGCGTGAAGAGCTGCGTCGCTAAGAGCGTCTGATTTTGCAGCCACCCTAGCTGTACGATCTGCACGCCCCCGCGACAGCTCAGATTGCTGATCACTGCCGATGCCGATACAGTCTGTTGGGCCAACGGCCCATAGCCCAACCCCAACAACACCGCCCCGACCAGCCCGACCAACAGCCACACCCGATGCTTCATAAAATCAGCCTCCTGTCGCTGACGGATTGTGTGTGGTTATCTTCTATAAGCACTTCGCAGGCGCTCCTCCGCGATGCGGTCTGCGACGCGATGAGGCGCCACTCTCTCACGCCGCGAGATCTCAAAGATCTTCAGTAATCGTCCGTAGATCTTTTCTGTCTCTTGCAAAGCTCTCTCGAAAGACCCTCCCACCAAATCCTGCACGGCTGCGATCAGGCCCCCAGCGTTGATCACATAATCGGGCGCATAGAGAATCCCGAATTCGTGGAGCCTATCGCCGTGTCGGGGCTCTTTGAGTTGATTGTTCGCCGAGCCCGCGACGATCTTGCAGTTTAAGAGGGGGAGCGTCGTATCGTTGATAATCCCGCCCAGGGCACACGGCGCAAACGCGTCGCACTCCAGGGCGTAGATCGCGTCGGGGGGCTCGACGACCTTCGCACCAAATTCGCTCTGGACTCTCTCCAGAGCGCGACGGTCAATATCGCTGACGAAGATCTGCGCCCCTGCGGCCGCTAATAATTTAATGAGATGATACCCGACTTTGCCCGCCCCTTGCACGGCGATCGTGCGCCCATGTAGCGAGTTGTTGCCGAAGACCACCTGGAAGCATGCCCTGAGGCCAGCGAAGACCCCTTGGGCGGTCACCGGGGCCAGATCATGAGTGACGCCCTTGGCTCCGGCTATAAACCGAGTCTCCTGCATCATGACTTTCAGATCGTCGGCGCTGATCCCCATCTCCTCGCCGGTGGTGAAGCGCCCGTTGAACTGCTGGATGATGCGCGCGTAGGCTTGGAGGAGCTGTGGGGTCTTGTCCCGCTTGGGATCGCCTAAGATGACGCCCTTGCCGCCACCAAAGGGCAGCTCCGCGAGAGCACATTTATAGCTCATCGCTTGCGCTAATTTGAGGGCATCTTCGAGCGCTGTTTCCCAACTTGGATAGGGGTAGAAGCGCGTCCCGCCGGTCGCGGGGCCCAACGCCGTGCTGTGAATGACGATGATCGCCCTCAGCCCCGTTGCAACATCGTTATAGTAGTGCACTTCTTGTGGGGCATACTGAGCAAGCAGCTCCTGGATGGTCTTTGGTGTCTTCATAGTCTGAGGATCCTTTCAAAGATAGGCAAGAGAAACGCACTGGAGAGCATCCCCAGCAACGCGCCACTGATCACATCCGAGGGATAGTGTTCGGCCATATGGATACGCGAGATCGCGATGAAGCTCGCGGCGCTGTACGCCGCAACCTGCACAGGGAGCACCGGATAGAAATGCGCCAGCACATACGCAATGCCAAACGATGTCGTGGCATGGCCTGAGGGGAACGAGTACGTATCGAGCAGCCGGTACCCAAGCTCATAAGGGGGAGCGGCATACAAGGGGCGCATGCGCTTGAAGACAAGCTTTAAGAAGCGAAAGAGCGCTATATTAATAATAGTAATGGCGAAGGCAATCATGACGTATTTGCGATCCAAGGGTGTGCCCCAGATGAGAATAAATAATCCCACAAGGCCCCACAGATAGCCATCGCCAAAGTATGTCGCGATGACCATCGCCAGGGAGAGCTTCTTCAGAGGACGATTTGCCCTGACAAAGCGCAAGTAGCGCTCATCCCAGGAGATCACCAGATAGGGCAACACGTCAGCCAAGTAGTGATAGAGCGTGAGAAATCTCTTCTGGATGGCAGCGTGCGTGCGTCCCATACTTATTTGGCCTCCTCGTCCTTCTTCGGGCGTAATGTCGGGAAGAGAATGACCTCGCGGATCGACGGGGAATCCGTGAGAATCATAGTTAAGCGATCTATGCCGATCCCTAAGCCCCCTGTGGGCGGCATGCCGTATTCTAACGCCGTGAGGAAATCTTCGTCGAGGGGCTGGGTCTCTTCATCGCCGGCGCGGCGCATCGCCTCTTGTGCGAGAAAACGCTCGCGCTGATCGATGGGATCGTTCAGCTCCGAAAAAGCATTGCCAAATTCCATGGCCCCAATGAACGGCTCAAACCGCTCGACGAAGTTGGGGTTATCGCGCTTTCTTTTTGCCAAGGGCGACAATTCTACCGGATAATCGAGCACGAACGTGGGCTGGATGAGCTTGGGCTCAACGTAAGTCTTTAAGAGTTCATCGACCTGCTTGCCCCATGTTGGCTGAGGGTCGACCGTCAGCTTATGGCGCGCGAGCTCCGCGCGCAGTTCCGGCAAGGTCCGGCAGCGCTCGATATCGATCTGCGTATGCTCCAAGAGCGCCTCACGAAACGTGATGCGCCGCCATGGGGGAGTCAAATCTATCTCATGCCCCTGATAGAGAATCCTCGTCGATCCCAAGACTTCTCTAGCGATCTGACAGATCATTCTCTCGGTGAGGGCCATCATATCTGTATAATCGGCGTAAGCCCAGTAGCACTCCATCTGGGTGAACTCGGGGTTGTGCTTGGTGCTGATGCCCTCGTTGCGGAAGTCCTTGCCGATCTCGTAGACTTTCTCTAGGCCCCCGATGATCAGTCTCTTCAGATAGAGCTCGTCGGAGATGCGCAGATAGAGTGTCATATCGAGGGCATTGTGATATGTCGTGAACGGCCTAGCGGCCGCGCCGCCGTAGAGGGGTTGCAAGATGGGGGTCTCGACTTCTAAAAAACCCTCGCTGTCTAAGAATCTTCTCATAGCGCTGACGATGCGGCTGCGCATGATCGCGATGCGCCGAGCGCGCTCATTCGCTATGAGATCGAGATAGCGTTGGCGATAGCGCGTCTCGACATCGTGGAGGCCGTGCCACTTTTCGGGCAAGGGGCGCAGGGCTTTCGCTAAGAGCGTGAATTCTTGAACTCTGACAGAGAGCTCGCCCTTCTTCGTGCGGAAAACTATCCCTGCCACACCGAGAAAATCCCCAATGTCGAGCTGCGTGAACAGTTCATAACGATCGGGACCGAGTGTATCAACTGTTGCGTAGAGCTGGATGCGCCCAGAGCCATCACGGAGATCGAAGAAAGACACCCCACCCATGACCCTTTTGGCAGTGATCCGCCCGGCCACGCGAGCGTGTGTTGTGCTTTCGCTGCCGGCGGGCAGATCGCGCAAGCCCTGCTGCAGCTCCTGCGCCACATGGGAGCGCACAAATCGGGTCGGATAGGGATCGATACCCCGACGCCGCCACTCCTCGAGCTTGCGCAGGCGCTCTTCGCGCAGGGGATTGCTCGTGTCCATGAGAGAAGGGCTTAGCGCTGGATGGCTAAGATCTTATACCGAATGACGCCGCGCGGGGTCTCGACGTGGATCTCCGCGCCTTTGTGTTGGCCCATCAGCGCCCTGCCCACAGGCGACTCCGTGGAGATCTTATTCTGTTCGGGATCGGCTTCAGCGGGGCTGACCAGCTCGAAGGTCTCGGTCTTGTTGGTCTTTAAGTCTTTCAGGATCACGCGCGTGCCGATGTTGACCGCCTTGGTGCTGATTTGGCTCTCGTCTAAGATCACGGCCTTCTCTAACAGCTCTTCCAAGCGGCGCACCTCGGCTTCATAATAGTCTTGCTCGCGCTTAATATCTAAGTACTCCTTGTTCTCCCGGAGCTCTGCCCCGTGCTCCTTGGCTATTTTGAGCTTCTTGGGCAGCTCCTCGTAGAGAATCTTGCGATACTCCTCGAGCTTCTTCTTCTTGAGCTCGTAGCCTTCCGGCGTCAAGATGATCTCTTCTGTCGCTTCCATACGCCTGCCCCTCCTGGTCCTCATCGGAACGTGAATATATCAGACGTTCCGGTGGGATATTCTTGGGTCGGTGCGGTTTATACTATAGCAAAATTCCCAAGGCAATTCAAGAGGCCCCCCGAAGGGCACCCAAGGATTTGAGAAAGCACTGACTGATCTGGGCATTCTCCAAGGGAGGCACCGAAGGGCGCGGCTGCACGATGAGATCAAGCCCGGCGGTGAGCTCCGGATGGAGGCGAAATGTCTCTTTGAGAATTCTCTTGATGCGATTGCGCTCGTGGGCCTTGCCCAATTTTTTACTAATACTGATCCCTAAGCGCCCCAGCTCCGTTGGGCTCTTGCGCACGTAGAAGATGCGAAAGAACTCATCTTGGTAGAGCTGGCCGTGTTCATAGATATATTCAAAATCGCGGCGCTTGCGAATCCGCCGCGCCCGAGAGAATCGGAAAGACACGAAGTTAGCTTAACGG
>CAZODX010000040.1:4427-9477 GCA_964578715.1 uncultured Thermotogae bacterium
AGCCGGGGCTTGCAAGGAGAGGAGGTCCAACGCGCACGCGCCCGCGGAGCTGCTCGAGGCGCTTTGGGCCGATGCCGCGAATCTGTAAGAGCTCTTCTATATTTTTGAAGCCGCCGTGCGCCTCTCGATATTCGATGATGCGCCTCGCTAAGACCGGCCCGATCCCCGGCAGATCAATCAGCTCGTCGAGGGTTGCTGTATTGAGGTCGAGCGGCTCAGAGAGTTTCGTAATAAACTGAGCGATCCTTGGCTCTGGGGAGAGAGCCGCTCGCGTGGCCAACACAATCCCCACTATCCCACAGAGGGCACACACTAAGACAAGCTGGTCGGATCGCTTCAGCGTCATGGCAACAGCTCCTTGATGCGTTCGATCCCCTGGGTCTCCCAGGCCAAGATGAGCTTGGGGGGGATCGGACGATACTTGTCTAAGCTGAACTTCATGCGATAGAGCTTGATAAAGAGCTTTTGCAGCCGGGCGCGCAGCTCGGGGTCTTTCTCCAAAAGCGCGCGCTTCTCTGCGCAGAGTTGCTCAACTTCTTCGAGATAGAACTCGATTTGCGCCGCTTGACGGAAGAGCGCCTCAACCCGAGCAAAGTCGGAGCCGTTTAGGCTCTCAACAGCTTCTCTCCAGAGTTTGCGGCGCAGCAGCTCTTGCTGGGCGCGGAACTTCATCCGTTCGGCCTGTTCTTGATAGTACTCTAGCTGTGTTGGCGGAAACTCCAGCAGATGACAACGGCACTCTGGGTGAAGCGGGGGCTTGTGTATAGGGTTTTCCGAGATCTCCCCGTGATGACTCAAGCACGTCTCGCACGTGAGAAAGTGCACCTGGGCGTAGAACTGAAAATATTTTTCTGGGCGACCAAAGAGAGCCATAGCTGTCTTCGCAGTATACTATGAACGTTAGCGATACGCCAACACCCCCAGCACAGCTCCGATTGCCGCGATGATCCAAAATCTCAGAGTAATTAAGACTTCGGGCCACTCTTGATTGGGCAGCAGAAATTCGTAATCAACGCCCTTGGCTCTCTCAAAGTGATGGTGCAGCGGGGAGACTTTAAAGACGCGCTTTTTGAAGAGCTTGAAACTTATGACTTGCACGATCACCGAGAGCGTCTCGATGACGGGAATGATGGCGATGAGGGGCAAAAAGAGCGCCGTGCCGGTCACCAAGGCTAACGCCCCCACCAGCCCGCCTAGCGCAAACGACCCCGTGTCGCCTAAGATAATCTTTGCCGGGTGCGCGTTCCACCATAAGAAGCCGAGCACCGCCATCGCCGCAAGCAGCGCGATCTGTAAGAGCGCGAGCTCACCCTGCAGAGAGAGTATGACCCCGTAAGCGCTAAGCGCAATAAGCGTCACCCCGGCTAACAGCCCGTCCAAGCCGTCAGTTTCATTGAAGGCGTTGACCGTGCTGAAGAAGATTAAAAAGATCAGACTGACCCCAAGAGCCGGTGAGAGCGCAAACACTGCGCTGCTGAACGGAATGCGCACCGGCGTCAAGATCTCTACAGAGAGCGCAGCCCAAGAGAGCACACTGCAGACGAGCGCTTGGAGGAGGAGCTTATAGCGTCCTGGGAGCCCTTGGGCGTGGCGCTGCAAGATCTTCAGCCCGTCGTCGAGCAGCCCGATCAGTCCAAACCCTAGCGTTGCCGCGCCGACGAAGAGCGCCTGGGGGCTGAGCGTCGCGCGATCATAGAGAGCCAGCAGCGCCCAGCTCCCAAAGAACGCAACCAAGAGCGAGATGCCCCCGGCCGTCGGAGTGCCCTTCTTATGAGTGTGAATTTCCGGGCCGTAGTCGCGGATGGGTTGGCCAAATCTCTTGCGCTCTTGCAGCCTAAGCCACAGATACGTCAAGATCAGACTGACAAGGAACGTCCCCACGCTCAGCCACCACATAGAGTAAGACACAGCATAGCAGAGATGAGGGCAAAGTGCCAAGTTCGAGTATAATAGAGCGCCATGCGCGTCGGCATCGGAGTGGATTTTCACAGATTCGCGCCAGGGCGCACGCTCATGCTCGGAGGCGTCATTATCCCCTATGAGCTCGGTCTCGCCGGACACTCCGACGCCGATGTTTTACTGCACGCGATCTGCGACGCGCTGCTTGGAGCAGCAACGCTCGGTGACATCGGCCAGCACTTCCCCGACGCTGACCCGCGCTACAAAGATATCTCCAGTCTCGCACTGTTGGCCGACGTACACCAAAAGATCACGGCATCGGGCTTCGCTATCGAGAATATCGACGCAACGGTGATCGCCCAAGAACCCAAGCTCGCCCCCTACATCGCAGCGATGCGCGAGAAGATCGCCCAGACCCTAAAGCTGTCTGTATCACAGATCAATATCAAAGCGACGACACCTGAAGGGCTGGGGGCGCTGGGGCGGCGCGAGGGGATCGCTGTCTGGGCCGTCGCCCTGCTCACTTCCCAAAGAAGCGCATGATGTCGTTATACGTGACGAGCACGATCAGCCCAATTAAGATGATAAATCCGATATAGTGAATCAGGCCTTCTTTTTCAGGGGGGATGGGCTTTCTGCGGATCATCTCGATCAGCAAAAAGACGATTCTGCTGCCGTCGAGCGCCGGGAAGGGCAGGAGATTAAACAGCCCCAAGTTCAGACTGAGCACAGCGACCACGAGCAAGAAGGGCATCAGGCCAAACTGTAACGACTGTCCCAACACCCCGGCAATCCCAAACGGCCCGCTGATCTCCCCGCTGGCTTGCTCAAATCGGTGAGGAAGGTTCTTGAGCCATTCGACAATAGCCACGACTGTATCCCACGAACGCTGCGCCCCAACGATGATCGTCTGCCCCACCGGGACGCGCCGCATCAATACTTCCGGCTCGAACCCGTCGAAGAGCTCCAGCTCCGCCCGCCCTGCGACATTCAGCGTGAGCGTCACGTGCTGCTCCCCGCGCTGCACCACGACCGTAGCACTCTGCGCGTTCAGCAACACGTCGCGCATCTGCCAGAAACTCCAGATGGGAACGTCATTGATCGAGAGCACCCGGTCGCCCGCTTGGAGCCCCTGCTGAGCCAAGAACGAGTTCGGCTCGAGCTTGGCGATGACGTTGCTCGTCGAGACGGGCGCAAACTTGACCCCGATAATATAGCGCCCCTCGCGCTCCGACCATGCCGGCGTCACTGTCACTGTGCGATGTTCAGTATGGCGCAACAGCTCTATGGTGATTGGCTGGCCGTCAGAAGCGCGAATGAGCTGTTGGAGCTGCTGGGTCGAATAGACCATCTTCCCGTTGATCTTCTCGATTCTGTCACCAATCTGAATGATTCCCTGGGAAGGGCTTGGGGAGCCATCAGGCAGGGAGACGAGTTCAGCGACTTCCAAATAGGGCAGCCCAAAAGCCCCGATAATCATGATCATCAACAAGACCGCAGCGAGGATATTCATCAGCGGCCCGGCGAAAACAATAATCATCCGTTGCCAGGCGGGCTTGGAGGTAAAGAGTCGTTCTTGGGGGACGGCTTGGTCTTCTGCGCTCTCGCGGTCTTCGCCGGCCATGCGCACATAGCCCCCGATCGGGAAGATCCGAATAGAATACTCGGTCTCGCGGCCCTTGCGCCGCCAGATCGCCGGCCCCATCCCAAGAGCAAACTGATGCACCCACACGCCAAAGAGCCGCGCCGCGGCGAAATGCCCCCCTTCGTGAATCAGCACCAGAAACCCAATAGTAACGATAAACGCGATGATTGTGATCACAACGCTCATAAGGCTCCTTCAGATTCGTTCGGCAATAATCTCTAGGATCCGTCGTGTCCGAGGCGTGGCACGATACGACTCGTTGACGGCCTGACCGACGATCCATATTACTGTATTCTCGTCGCAAATCAAGGGGAGGGCGTCGCGGGCCTCGCGGGGGATCTTTTTATCCACAAAAAAATCCTGCAATTTCTTTGTGCCCTCCCTGAGACAGATTCGATCTCCAGGACGGCGATTGCGCACGACTAAGTTCCCCTGAATCTTATCGGCGTCAAGGAGACAGATCTCTGTGTCCTCAGCCCTTCTTGCTGGCCTAGCCTCCCGGCCCCCTTTCCCTAGTTTTGTCGTAAAGCGCCAGCCTGTTTCGGGAACGATCGTCTCGCCGGGCACGGTGAGCACATACTCAAAGTGCTGGGGCGCTGAGACAGGACGCATGGTCACAATGAGCTGATTGTGCCGCCGGAGCACTCTGACTTCGGCGGGCAGGTGTAATTCTCCTTCGCCGCGCCGGGACGCCCATTCCACTACAGCTTCGATGTGGACGGCTTCCAGATCGCAGAGTGGGTTGACCCTGCCCACGGCACGGCGCAGCACCAAGGCTTGGAGATACTCCGGAAGCGCCAAAAAGCGCTTCAGATCAAGAATAAGCTCTTGCACGTTCCGTCCGGCGACGAGCGCGTCGAGGGCTTGCTCGGCTTCGCGCTCCAGATACTGAGCAGCTTGGCCCAGCAGCCGCGCCGTCCGCCCTAACGCCTCCAGCAGCTTGGGATTATACTCTCTCAGCGCGGGAATCAGCTCATGGCGAATCTTGTTGCGCAGAATGGTTGTGTCGTAGTTGGTGGGGTCCTCGCGCCAGCGCAGTTTATGAGCTCTTGCGAAAGATTCGATCTGCTCGCGAGTGCACTCGAGCAACGGACGGATATAGTCACAGCACGCAGTAGAGCGCACCGGGGGAATTCCCGCAAGCCCTTCTAGTCCTGAGCCGCGCAGCAGTCGCATCAGCAGTGTCTCAGCTTGATCGTTAAGGGTGTGTCCCAGCGCGATCTTCTTGAACTTGTGGGCTTGTGCTGTCTTCTCTAGAAACTGATAGCGCAGCTGACGTGCTGCCATCTCGACAGAGATCTTGTGCGCTTTGGCGTAGGCGGGCACGTCGCCGCGCTCTGTATAAAATCTCACTCTCAGGGACCGCGCTAATTTTCTGACGAACTCGGCGTCCTGGGCAGAATCTGGGCGAATCCCGTGATCGAAGTGGGCCACGGCCAGCGAGAGTTTGAGCTCTCTTTTGAGCTCTGTGAGCACATGGAGCAAGACGACTGAATCCACGCCGCC
>CAZODX010000041.1:0-7823 GCA_964578715.1 uncultured Thermotogae bacterium
TCTGGCTGACAAAGATGCGCTTGGCGTGCAGCTTGTTCATAGCTAGGGCGCTCGCCAAGACCCCCGATCCGACGTAGGGGATCTCCAATATCTCTAAAAGGGCTTGGAGAGTCCCGTCTTCGCCGATGCCCCCATGTAAACACAAGAACGCAATATCGAGCTGGGCCAAGGCCGGGACGATCTGATCAGGATGATCGAGCACGAACGCTTGAGCGCGATAGCCCAGCCGTACCAGGGCTTCATAGACATTCTGTCCCGATTTGAGCGAGACCTCGCGCTCTGGGGAGAGCCCCCCCATCAGCACCCCGATCCGCTTGCGCTTCAGATCCATATAGTTATAACTCTATCCCATCGTACTGCGCTCGACAAGGAGCCTTGTCTCCTCTGTGGGGCGGACAGCGGGCACCTATGCTTGGCCGTGTGCCTCCCAAAGCTTAGTAATTGCTAAAAATCCCGCATCGCTCTTGACAACAGCCCTCCGAAAAGTTATAATAAAGCCACCTTGGATCAGGGATTTATAGTATTGCTGTCCTCTGGCGGGGCCAGGGGTTTCTTTGTGTCTAAATCACCAAAACTTTGCCTAGAATTAGAGTTGAGGAGGAGTTTTCAGCATGCGCACCAACGAAGAAACGGAGATTTTTGAGATGGCCAATGAAGAAGAGCTTGAGGAAGAATTCGAGGAGGAGCTCGAACCCGAATTGTCTCCCGAAGAGGAGCTTGAGGGCGATCTCTCCGAGGATTTAGTCAAGATCTATCTGCAGGAGATCGGGAAGGTGCCGTTGCTGACGCGCGAAGAGGAAGTGAAGCTGGCCAAGCGCGTCGCCCGCGGCGATAAGAAAGCCAAAGAGCAATTGGCCCTAGCGAACTTGCGCTTGGTCGTCTCTATCGCGAAGAAGCACCAAGGCAGCGGGCTCTCCCTGTTGGATTTGATCCAAGAGGGCAATATCGGCTTAATGAAAGCCATTGAAAAATTCGACTATCGCAAGGGGTATAAGTTCAGCACTTACGCGACGTGGTGGATTCGCCAAGCGATCAGTCGAGCTATCGCCGACAAAGCCCGGACGATTCGGATTCCCACCCATGTGCTGGAGTTGATGCGACGTATCTATAAAGCTGAAGAAGAGTACGTGCAAGAGAAGGGGGAGCCGCCCAGCAGCCAGGAGCTCTCGCGCATGCTCGGGGTGCCCGTGGAGGAGATCGAGCGGGTGAAGAAGATCAGCCCGTACACGCGCTCGTTCGAGGAGCCCATCGGCGACGAAGATGAGGGCTCGGTGCTTGGCGACTTCATCGGGCGGACCAAGTCTTCGCCGCTCCAGCAGGCCTTCGCCGAGATGCAACGCGAGGAGCTGCGCAAGGCGATCAGCGAGCTGAGCGAGCGCGAGCGCAAGGTCTTAGATCTGCGCTTTGGGCTGAGCGGCCAGCAGCCCATGACCCTCGAAGAAGTGGGCAAGGTCTTTGGGTTGAGCCGCGAGCGCATCCGTCAGATCGAAAAAGAAGCGCTGGAGCGCCTCAAGGCCATGAAACTGCGCCAGAAGCTGATCTCGTTTGAGAATCTCATTCAAGAGAGCGAGATTCACATGAACTAGGCGCGCAGCGCGCCCTCAGCGTCGCTGTGGGGCTTAATGCCCACAGCCGCAGCCTCTTGTGCCCTCGGTTCCCGTCGCTTGGGCTTTGGGGTTATCTATAAAAAAGCCCTGCTCTGGGCCGTCCATATAGTCGAGCTTGGCTTCAGACAGAAGCGTGCTGCTCATCTGATCGAGAAAGATTCTGATCTGGCCGGCTTGCACGACAGTATCGCCGGGGGCCATCTCTTTCTCCAAGAAGAGTCCGTAGGTGGGACCGCAGCAGCTACAGCCGCCCTCCTGCGCGACGATGCGCAGCGCGTACTCGGTCTTCCCCTCGCTCTGCAAGAACTGATACAACGCTTGCGCGGCCTTCTCTGTGACCGTGAACATGGCTCAACCACTCCTTCAGTTAGTGATGGTCTTATTATAACAATATTTTCTGGGATTCCAAGACCTGCGCTTGTATAACTCGGACTATTTTAGTATACTTTTAACGAGGTCGAGATCTATGAGAGACACCGCTGAAGGAATTGTCATCGGCCAAGTTGCCGACCGTGTGCGCGTCCGGGTCTATCGTTCCGGGACGTGTGAGAACTGCACGTGTGTGCTGAGCACGGCGTGCTCGCCTGAAGAAGTCGAGCAGCGCCGTGGGGTCTTGGGCAGTCTGTTTAGACAGTCTTCCGTGATAGAGATCGAGGCGCTCAACGGAATCGGCGCTGCCCCCGGAGATCGTGTCATGCTCCAACTCAAATCGAATGCGTCTGTCGTGAAAGCGTCGGCGTTGCTCTATCTCATCCCGGCCGTGATGTTTGTTGTGGGGGTTGTCTTTGGCGGGTGGTGGAGCTCGACGCGCTGGGGTTTTTCCGGAGACGCTGTCATTCTCACCCAGGTCGCGTTTGGATTTGGCCTGATGATGCTGAGCTTTGCGTTTGCGGCGCTCTATGCGAAGCTGCGCGAGCGCGCCGAGTTCACCCCCATAGCGACAAAAATTCTCTTCAGAGCTGAGGGTCAACATTCACCGTCACTGAGTCGGTCAGCTTCAGCTCTGTGATGGCCGCCCAGACGATCTTTTGAACTTCGGTGGTGCTCTTGAGCACGAGCTGCCAGCGATAGCGCCCGCGCAGCCGATAGGGCAGTGCCCGCGCCGGACCGAGCACCCTTCCCACTTTCAAGGATTCGAGCCGATCTTTGAGCTTCTCGGCGTGCTCGCTGGCTTTCGCTTCGGTGCCTTGCTCGATTGTGATACATATGAGCTTCGTGAAGGGCGGGTACTCTAACAGTTCGCGGAGCTCGATCTCGTGCGCGTAGAACGCGCGATAGTTCTGAGCTGCAGCCCACTGAATGATCTCGTTCTCAGGGTGTCGCGTCTGAATGATGACTTCGCCGGGGCGCTCGCCACGTCCGGCTCGTCCGGCGGCTTGGGAGATGAGCTGAAACGTTCGTTCCCCCGCGCGAAAGTCCGGAAAGTCTAAGAGCGTATCTGCGGACACGATCCCGACCAGCGTGACGTTGGGGAAATCGAGCCCGAGGCCGATCATCTGAGTGCCCAGGAGAATCTGAATCTGCCCTTGGCGGAAGGCTTCTAAGATCGCGGCGTGCTCGCCGCGGCGCACGCTCTCGGAGTCCATCCGGCGAAGCTGCGCTTTGGGAAAGCTCTCCTGCACTTCACGCTCAAGGCGCTCTGTGCCTCCGCCCACAAAGAGCAGCTCCGTCGCGCCGCACACACGACACCTGGGCATTCTGAGACGATAGTGACAGTACCGACAGCGCAGCTCTTGTGCGCGCGCGTGGACCGTGAGGGCGATCTGACAGAGCGGGCATTTCACGGTCTGGCGGCAGCGCCGGCAGATCGCGATAGAATAGCCGAGTCTATTCAAGAAGAGAATCACTTGTTCGTTCTTTTGGAGTCTCTGCTCGATCTTGGCGCGTAGGATCGGGCTGAGCAGGTCTCTTCGAGCACCCATATCTATAATCTTGATAGTCGGCGGCTGAGTAGCGATGACGCGCTCCGGCAGTTCAAGGAGCTTATAGCGCCCCTGCTGCGCGTGAAAGTAGCTCTCGATGCTTGGAGTAGCACTGCCTAAGACGACGGTCGCGCCGGTGAGCTCGGCGCGCTTGAGGGCCACCTCGCGCACGTGATAGCGAGGGGAAGAATCGTCTTGTTTATATGTGCTCTCGTGCTCTTCGTCGATGACGATGAGCTTTAAGTGTGGGCACGGGGCGAAGATCGCAGCGCGCACGCCGATGGCGATCTGGGCGTCGCCGCTTTGAAGGCGTTGCCAATGGCGCGCGCGCTCGGAGTCCGTCAGCCCACTATGATAGACCGCAATCTTCTCGCCAAAGTGATGGCGGAAGCGCGCGATCAGCTGGGGGGTGAGCGAGATCTCTGGGACGAGCACGATCGCTTGGCCGCCGTGCTCGAGAGCGTACTGGCACGCGCGAATATAAACTTCGGTCTTGCCACTGTTGTTGACGCCGTGAAGTAAGAAGACTTCTCTTTGAGCTTGGGTAATCGCTTCGAGTGCCCGCTGCTGACCGGCAGTCAGCGTGATCGCTTTTGGCGCTTCGTGGAACTCGACGCGCTCGCGTGGCTTCTTGGTGATAGTGACAAGCCCTGCTTGGACGAGAGCGTGCAGCGGCGCTGGCCCGCAGCCAACCCGCGCGAGCAGCTCTCTTTCGGGGAGCGTTTCGGCGCTCAGCAGTGCCCGAAGTAGAGTAGCTTGCTGGGGAGCTCGTCGGGCGCGATGCTCTATTTGTGCGAGCAGCTCGGCGAGCGGGACGGCGATCTTGACGTATTTGATGGCGTTCTCGCGCTTCGGGGGAGCGTGCCCTGGAGCTATCGTCTGCAGGACGATCCCCAACGGAGCTAAATAATACTCCGAGATCCATCGGGCTAGCGCAAGATCAGCTTCGCTCAGCTCCGGCTCAAGAGAGACAAGAGCACTCAGCTCGCGGAGGCGGCTCTCGAACGGGCTACTCTCTTTAAGTGCGATGACGAACGCTTCGACTCTCTCGCGCTCGCGAAAGGGCACGAGCACCCGCTGGCCCACTCGAATCTGCCCGCGTAGCCCTTCGGGAATTTTATAATCGAACGTCTGCTCGACCGCAACCGGAACAGCGACTTCGGCGATAGAATAGCTCATGGCACCGGCTCGATCTGCCAGGGCGAACGCACTATAATCTGCGGCTGGCCCTGATACTGCGAGAACTCCCCGGTCACGCGGATCTTCTTCTTCGTATAGAACGACGCAGGGTCAACGCCCAGTCCGCGAAAGCGCGGCTCGTAGCTCTTGAAGATAATGACCGAAAGATGGTTCGCAAAATCGCGGTCAGATTGCAGGCGTATGACGCTGCCCTGCACAGTAGTCGCGACGATGGTGAACTCCGTCGTCACGAGCTTTTCTATGAAACGTTCGGGCTGGGCTTCCAGCGTCTGAGTCGGGGTGAGGCCGAGCACGACGCGTTCACGATCGTTCTCGCGCCATTGCGGACCAAGACACTTTGTTGCAGCTTTGCAGTCTAAGTCATCACAGTCTGTCGAGCGATCGCCGTCGTTATCGATCTTGTCGTCGCAGTTGCACTCCTCGCGTGCCCCGACGATAGGACAGAACGGTGCCTGCACCGTGAGAGCGAACTCGTTCGACCACTCTGTGAGCTGCCCGTTCACAGAGCCGCGCATGCGATAGAACCATTGTTGGCCGGGCTGAACGTCTTCGTCTATGAAGTAGCGATGATTGCTGGGAATTTGTGAGTAGACGCGCTCGCAGGGACCAAATGATTCTTTGGCGCGACAGAGCTCATAGAAATCGACGGAGCGCTCACGATGGGGCCGCCATTCGATGCGCGCCAGCACGTCTTGGGTATTATAATGACGGACCGTGACGCGCGGCGGCAGCGTCGGCGTCCGATCGTACTGTAGAGCATCGTGCTTGAGGCGCTCGAAGTGCTGAGCAAACTGACGAGCGATCTCCGGGCTCTCGATGACTAGAAGATTTTCGTCGTTGCTGAAGAAGCCGCTATCGGACCAGTTCGTTGAGCCTGTGAGCACTATCTTATCGTCAATCACGGCGAACTTATGATGGACCAAGCCGGGGAGGGCGTCGACGACCCCGATCCCAAAACGCAGCGCGTCGTCTATTTCAGAGTCTTCGAAGCGTTCCCAGCCGCGAAAATCCCAGACGGCGTCTATCTGAACCCCGCGGGCGTGCGCTGCGGCCAGCTCGGCCATGACTAGATCGTCTGTGAAGTAGAACATCGCGATTTTTATAGATTTTTGCGCGGTGCGGATCGCATCGCGCACGATCTTTTGAGGAGCGCCGCTGGGGGTAAAGAAGACGCCGACCGTCGCCGAGCCGACGGGGTACGTGCGCAGCTGCGTGAAGACTTTTCCGTCGAATTTTTGCTGTCCGAAGCGATCTTTGAGAAACATCTCCTCGAACTCTGCGGTGAAGATCTGAGCCAGGCGCTCGTGATGAAGAACGAGCACGTTGTTGGCGTCGAGGGTGATCTCGCGCTCGGCCCAGTTGAGCGAGCCTGTCCACACAGTCCTTCCGTCAATGACGGCGAACTTATGGTGCATGGTGTGGTCGAAGCGCTCACGGGCGTCGGCGCTCATATCGGTCTTGAGGGTTACGCACGGAAGACTCTGGAGCTGGCCGTACTCGCTGGAAAACTCCTCAACAGAAGCCTGATCGGTGACGATGCGCACCGTGACACCGCGAGCGCACGCACGCTGGAGGGCTGTGATCACGGGCTGATAGGTCAGTCGATAGAGGGCAGCATCGATAGTCTTTTGAGCAGAATCAATGAGGGATATCAGAGCGGTATCTACGCCGTTTGCTTGGGCGCCGGGTTTGTCCATTCGTGGGAGGCCGGCTATGGGGTCAGTGAAAGAGACCTCGATGGAATCACTGCCCGATTGTACGGATAACGGCCATCCCATGCCGAAAGCGAGCAAGAGCCATACGACCATACACTTCTTCATAGTCTCCTCCTCCCCGTGTCCATGGCTCCGAGGATAGTCTAGCCCCTTGAGCTTGGCTGAGCAAATTCGCGCTGTCAAATGAGCAAAAAGCCCGATGCTCAGGGGCTTTGCGATAGATGTTCCTTGCCAGGGTGACCAAGATCACACGCACACATCTTGACATAAAAAAATTTTTGCTCTATACTCACGTTGGATACACTAACACATGGTGGTGCATATAGCGAATGAAAGGAGCGCTAGGACAGTTCGGAGAGATCGAGAAAAGATCTCTCCCAGGGGGTTGCGTGCGTGCACCACGACCGGTCTCCTGTCACCTTCTCTTCCCTCTCTGGAGCATCTCTCGAACTTCGACCATTCCCTGCATTCTTATACTTATATGAACGCCGTACCCTATCATTCTACAAGGAGGAGGTGACATAGGAATGCCGGCGAAGAAGAAAGCCACAGCGAAGAAGACGACGGCGAAGAAGACGGCCAAGAAGACGACCAAGAAGAAGTAAGAGAGCAGCCCTCGACAAAGTTCTCCACCCCTTGTCGAGGGCCGAGGGTAAAAGGCTACCAGGTCTTCCGGTAGCCTTTTACTATTGTACCCCCCTAAGGGTGCAAGAGCAACTTTCCGAATTGTTCGCGCTTTTCTAGCATCTCCTGGGCCTTGGCCGCCTCGGCTAAGGGGAATGCCCCAGCGATGACCGGGCGAAGCTTCCCCGCCCAGACCAACTTCAACACTGTGTGCAGCTCGCGTCGCGTCCCCATCGTCGAGCCCAAGATCTGTAACTGTCTCCAGAAGACCAAGCGAATATCTGTCTCCCCCAAGGGCCCTGTGGTCGCGCCGCAAGTGACCAAGCGTCCGTTGCGCGCAAGAGCCCGTAAGCTCTTTTGCCAGGTCGCTTGCCCGACGCTCTCGATGACCACGTCCACGCCGCGCTTATTGGTGAGCTTCCAGACTTCTTTGTCGAAGTCTGTCTTGGCGTAATTGATGACAATATCAGCGCCCAGCTCTTTGGCTTTGGCGAGCTTTTCGTCGGTGCTGGCGGTGGCGATGCCCCGCGCGCCGCAGAGCTTGGCGATCTGAATGGCCGCGCTGCCCACGCCGCTGCCCGCAGCTAAGACGAGGACGTCTTCCCCGGGACGAACTTTCGCGCGTGTGACGACCATGCGCCAGGCTGTCATAAACGTCAAGGGCACAGCAGCGGCTTCATCGAACGAGACATGCTCTGGGATTTTGATGACGTTGCGCGCTGGGGCTTTAACGAACTCGGCGTAGCCGCCGGGGG
>CAZODX010000041.1:7833-9314 GCA_964578715.1 uncultured Thermotogae bacterium
GCAGAGGCTGTCTTCGCCCATCTGACAGTACTCGCATTCGCCGCAATTTAAGTTTGGGTTGAGCACGACGCGCTCACCGACTTTGATATCTTTGACGGCTGCGCCGACTTTCTCGACGACACCGGCGACGTCGGCGCCGGGGATATGAGGAGGCTCGATGCCGGGGATGCCCCGGCGCACCCAGATATCTAAATGATTGAGGGCGCAGGCTTTGACGCGCACCAGAACTTCTGTCTCGGAGATCTCGGGCGTAGGAATATCTTCCAGCTTGAGCTTTTCTGGGCCGCCGTGTTCGCGAATGACGATGGCTTTCATTGCTTATCCTCCAGTTCAGTTCTTTAGCTTGTCTTAGTTAATGAGGCAAGATCGCTCGTTGCTAGGGCAAGCGGCAGTTTGACAGACCTCTGGCGTTTGATGAAGTTTAAGATGAGAAACCCCACAACAGCTCCCGTGTCCTCTTCGACCTTGAGCCACACGTCATCCCCAACGTCTTTAGCAATCGTTGCACCATGTGTGCTGCTTGATGCTTCCAAAATATCGCCTTCGCTGTCATATTCTAGAATCAGCTCTTGCGCCATAAGAGACCTCCTTCACCCCTTCTGTATCTTCTCTTCAATATGCTTCCATCGCTCTCGCGTGAGCCGAACTAATCCGTCCAGCTGGCTCTGCACAAGCACCGGAAATGTCATAACATTGTATCTACAGCTGCACCCGTCCCGCCAGCGCCCGCGAGAGCGTCACTTCATCGGCAAACTCTAAGTCGCGCCCCACCGGCACCCCATGCGCAATCTGCGTGATCTTGATCCCCAACGGCTTGATCTTGCGCGCCAAGTACATGGCCGTCGCTTCGCCCTCCACCTTGGGGTCAAGGGCGAGAATAACTTCTTGGACGTTCCCCTTGCTGAGGCGCATGAAAAGCTCTTCGATATGGAGCTGTTCCGGCCCGATGCCGTTGACCGGCGAGAGCAACCCCCCCAAGACGTGATACAACCCGTGATACTCGCGGGTCTTCTCTAACTTTAAGAGCTCTTGAGGATGGCTCACGACACAGATGACCGACGTGTCGCGCTGGGGATCGCGGCAGATCTCGCAGAGTTCGTGTTCGATCTCCGTGAAATTAAAGCACTCTTGACACGTGCGAATCTTCTCTTTGACGTGGGCGACAGCTTGGCTGAGCATTTCTAATTCTTCAGGGGGCTGGGAGAGCAAATAGAACGCCAGGCGCTCGGCGGTCTTGCGCCCAATGCTGGGCAGCTTCTGAAATTCTTTGATGAGATTCTCCAACGGTTCAGGGTACTTGTCCATCTTTAGAAGCCCAACCCCGGAATATTGGGCAGCCCCAGCTGCCCCATGATGCTGGCCATCTCGCGCTGCGCCAGCTCTTTGGATTTCGCTTGCGCCTCTTTGATCGCCGCGAGAATTAAGTCCTCGAGCATCTCCACGTCGTTGGGATCAACGACCTCTTTGGAGATCTCTATGTC
>CAZODX010000042.1:0-9300 GCA_964578715.1 uncultured Thermotogae bacterium
CTATGGAAGCCCACGCGCAGCGTGCAGGCGAAGTCTGCTATGAGCGAGAGAGTCGCCGCGACCAACCGCAAAGCCCGCCATGAATATCACATTGAAGAGACCATCGAGGCGGGGATCGAGCTGAAGGGCACCGAAGTCAAATCTATCCGTCGGGGCAGCGTCAGCTTGCAGGACGGCTTTGCACTTATACGCAATGGCGAAGTCTTTTTGATGAATGTCTACATCGCGCCCTATCAAGAGGGCAATCGCTATAACCCCGATCCCTTGCGCAAGCGCAAACTCTTGCTCAAAAAGCAAGAGATCGTGCGCTTGCAGAGCAAAGTCAAAGAGAAGGGCTATACGCTCATTCCCTTGAGAATTTACTTTAAGAACGGCTGGGCCAAGGTCGAATTGGCGCTGGCCAAGGGCTTGGCCAAGTACGACAAGCGCGAAAAGATCAAGAAGAGAGAAGCCGACCGCGAGCTGCGCCGCGCCCTCAAGGGCGCATAACAGCCCGCCGCGCTAAGATGATCACAGCGACCCCCATCGCGAGCGCGTACCCTTGAGGCCATATACTGATAAAGAGCTCGCGCAGCCCCAGCAAGATCGCCGTTCCCAGAAGCGGTCCCAGCAGCGTCCCCGGCCCACCCAACAGCACGGCGACCAAGGGATCGGGATCGGGCTGAGCTGATATGAACGCCCCGAAGGGCTGAAACAACCCGGCACGCACGAACTCTTTCGAGAGCGCCCACACCGCCCCTGCCAGCCCCGCTAGGCTCCCTGCCAGCACAAACGAAAAGAGCCTGATCGCAAAGACATTGTAGCCCACGGCTGTTGCAGCGATCTCGTCATCGCGCACCGCGCGCAACGCGAGCCCCAAAAGACTCTTGCTCAGCAGATACACGACCCCTAGGCCCATAAGTAATGCCCCCAACGCAAGATAATAACGCACCGAGAGATTCTGTATGGGAAGCGCAAATCCCAGTACAGGCACAGCCGGCGCGCGAAACGCCATGCCGTCCTCCCCTCCCGTGAGCGCGTCGGCGCCGAGCGCAAGAAGATAACAGATCAGCGCTGTCACGAGCGTCATCACAACAAACCCGTAGCCCGCCGCGCGCACGCTCACCCAGCCCACTAAAAAAGCTCCCAGAAAAGCACAAAGCAGCCCCGCGCCGAGCGCACCCCAAAAGCTCGCCTTGGCAAAGATCACGGCCCACGCCGCCCCGTAGGCCCCAAGCGCAAAATAGACCCCCTGCCCCAAACTGAGCAGCCCCGTGTAGCCGTAGAGTACATTGAGCGAGAGCGCCATCAGCCCCCACAGAAAGAGATTGATCGTCCAGAAGACAGCATCGCTCCACAACCACGGCAAAAGCCCTGCACCAAGCACAGCGAGCACGACGGCCCAGCGCCTCATCGCGCTCCTCCTAGCCCTTGAGGACGCATCACTACGATCAGTCCGATGGACAGCAGCGCCCCGGCACGGGCGAGCATCGGATCGGTGAAAACCGTCAACAGATTCTCGGCGCAGCTATAGAGAAACGCGACGGCGAGCACGCCCGCGAAGCTCCCCAGCCCGCCCGCTACAACGATCAAAACGCTGACGAGCACAACTTCGACCCCCATCGTCGGAGAGACTTCGCGAACGATCGGCCCCACAAGCGCCCCTGCGAGCGCCGCCAAGGCTGCTCCTAGGGCAAACGTTGTCTCTTGGACTCGAGAGACGGGAATACCTACGATACGCGCCAATTCGTGATTGTCGCGCACGGCGCGCAGCGCACATCCCCAGCGCGTCCGGCTCCAGAGTATCCCCATCACCGTGAGAACTGCACTGGCAATGAGCGCAGCGATCACGCGATACCCTTCGTACAAGCGAGCCCCCACAGTGATGGGCCAGCGCAGCGGCGGGCTCACGGAGTGTCTCAGCTCGCCTGTTGTCACCTGCAAGAAGATCGTCGCTATCTGGTGCAGAATGAGCATCACCCCGAAGGTGAGCAAGAGCATCGCCAGGGGCTCGTGCTCTCGTCCCCTCAAGAGCCGCGCCAGCCCCAAGCCCATCAGCCCGACGAGCGCAGGCGCGACCAAGAGACCTCCCCAAAAGCTCAGCAGTGGGCCCAGCGCCCAGCCCAGCAGCGCGCCAAGAGCATACAGAGCACCGTGCGCGAGATTGAGCACGCCCAGCGTCCCATAAATTAAACTGAGCCCCAGGGCCAGCAGCGCCCATAACAACCCCCAGACGAGCGCATTCAGCAGTGTGATGAGCCACAGGTCCATAAGTGCGCCGAGGCGAACGGCTGTTTGCCCAAAGAGGGCGCAGTGCGTTGCTCTCTCAGAACTCTTCTTTTGTATAGTCAGCGTTCGTTTTGTAGAGCGACTTCTCTCTGGGAAGGCGCGCCAGGACTTTCAGGTGCCCACCCTCGACGCGCTCGATGTAGTGATCGTGAAAGACGAGATGATCTTGCGCTCTGAGAAGCTGCGCCCCCTGGGGGAAGCCGACGCTCGCCGGCATCGTCAGCCCTTCTAACGCTTGAATGAGCGCGGGATTGTCAGATTTGCTGCGCCAATTGACTAATTCCGCGGCGTGCTTGAGCAGAAAGACCGCCTGCCACGAGCCGAACAAATCAGCGATGGGCACGACCTCCTTGGGATTGTCGAACGCAAACCCCTCCGCACTGATCCCCACACGACGCCGATACTCTCGATCGAAATCGCGTAGCTCCTCGGGGACTTGGTCGGCACGTCGTGGATACCCGGAGATAAAATACGCCCCCTCCAGCCACGGCTCAGCAGTGCTGAGAATGTCTATGCCCTCAATAAGCCCCAGAATCTTCACACGATTTTGGAGGTTCTGATCGAACGCGGCTTGCAAGAAGCGCGCCGTCTCGACGGCTGTAAACGCGTGATAGAGCACGTCGGTCTTCGAGAGATCAATCTTCTGAATGATCGAGAAGAGATCGCCCGGAGCGGGGAAGGGCACGGGGATGAGCTGGACTGTGCCACCGGCCGCGCGGATCTTTTCCGACCAGTCTTCAGCTTGGGAGCGCCCGAGATCTATCACGGAGTGCACGATCGTAAAGCGCTTCCCCAAGTGAGCGAAGACCCACTCGTGCGCTGCTTCGATCGCCGCCCGCACCGTGTGGTAGCTCTTGAAGACGTAGCGATTCCCGAATTTTTCGCTGATATCTGTCGCGATCCCTTGAGGGAAGTAGACGGTCTTGAGGGCTTTAGCGAGCGGGGCCGTGGCGATGTTCGTGCCGGAGAAGACCGAGCCGATCACAAAATCTACTCTCTTTTGGGTGACGAGCCTTTCGAACTCGTCCTTGCCCACGTCGGGCTTGGTTTGGGCGTCGTCGGAGTTTACTAATTCGACGGGGCGGCCGTTGATGCCCCGCTGCTCGTTCACAAGCTTGATGGCAGCGTCAATGGTGCGGTTGTGCCACTTGCCGAAGAGCGCCACGGCTCCGGTTCTGTCGAGCTGATGCCCGATGCGGATGGGCTGTGGCTGTGCGGGGCTTCTCGTGCCGAACAGCCAGAGCGTCGTTGTCACTGCAACGCTGGTGCGCAAAAACTCTCGTCGCGTCAGCATGGGGGTCTCCTTTCTATTCTATGAATTTGTATTTTGTGTGACGCCGATGCTCCGCAGGAAGAGCGCTTGCAGGGCCGGGAGCGCTTCTGTAAGTGGGTCTGGCTGGCCGGTGTAGAGCCAGCGCACCACTAACTCGGTGATTGCGCCGAGCCAGGCGTAGGCCGTAATCTCAGTATTGATGGGCAAGATCGCGCCCTCGGCGACGGCTTCGTCTAGGTATCTTTGGATGAGCTGGGCGAAGCGCGCATAGATTTCTAATCGCTTGCGCTCAAAGCTCGGCCCGAGCCCGTACCCTTGGCGTAAGATAATCTGCGCGAGATGGCGCTGGCTCGTTAAACCCTTCAAGACGACCTCGAGGGCGCCCTGGACTTTGGTGACAGCGCCGCGTCGGCGTGCGATCTCGCTTTGGACTTGGCGCATCAGCGCCTCGGCGAGCTTATCCAGCAGCGCGAAGAAGAGCTCTTCTTTGCTGGGGAAGTGAAAGTAGACGCCGCCTTTGGAGACTTTTGCGGTCTGGACGATCTCGTCCATCGCCGTCTCGTAGAAGCCCTTCTCGGCAAAGAGCTTCGCGGCGGCTTCTAAGATGCGCTCGCGCGTCAGGTCTTTATCCCTCATAACCGACCGACCAGTCGGTCTGTATGGTAGCACATCAAAACTGTGCTGTCAAGCTGTAGGGGCGAATGGCAGAGCATGGTTCGCAGACGCGGGCTTACTGCTTTTTGCCCTCAGAAAGCTCGTCTAAGATGCGCTGTATTGCCTGGCGCAGAGCAGGAATCTCTTGCTTGACCGTCTCGAATACCCGGCGTAAATCCACACCAAAGTAGTCATGCGTGACTTTATCTCGCATCCCTGCGATCGGCCGCCACGGAACCTCTGGATAGCGTTCGCGCACCGAGCGGGGGATCTTCTTCGCTGCCTCTCCGATAATCGTGAGGGCGCGCACGACGGCAAAGTTCGTTTTGGCATCAGCGAGGAAGCTCTCGATGTCCATACCGGCCACAAATTGTTCGGCCTTCTCCGCAGCTTCGAGGATGTCTTGGAGATAGTCGGTGATCTCGCGTTTGGACTTCATATAAGGATGATCTCTTGCAGGGCGTGGCGGGCGATGGCCGGTTTCAGGGACTGTTTCTCCACAAGGTCTACCTTGACCCCCAGCACGTCGCTCAGCTCTTGCTCCAGCGCGATGAATTGGAGCAGGGTCAGAGGGCGTTCCTCAAACTCAACGAGAATGTCAAGATCGCTGTGCTTGTGGGGAGTGCCGCGAGCATAGGAGCCAAAGAGGGCTAAGCTTTTGACGCCGTAGCGTTCTTGCAGACGGGGCAACATAGCTCGTAGCTGAGTGAGAATAGTCTCTTGGGTCATGCGAGTTCGCTTGCGCTCAGCGATCTTCATGGCGCCCTATTATACCAGATCACCCTCAGCAGGGGGAGGGGTCCTCGCTCGATATAGCGCGCCACTCCCGCGCCTAGGGAAGTCCTCCCTAGATCCCCGCAGCGTATCCGTCGGCGCGCTTGTCGCTGCCCGCGATATACGTCCCCGAAGGCAAGCGCCAAATGATCTGCCCGCGCCCAAAGCGCCCCCCAGGCTCAACAAGCTTCACGGCGTGCCCCCGCGCCCGCAAGCCCTCGATAATTTTAAGATCGGTGTCGGATTCGATCTCGATCTCTTTCGCTTTGACCCATTGCCAGCGTGGCGCGTCTAAGCTCGCTTGAGGGTTCATAGCGTAGTCTACCGTGTTGACGATCACTTGGATATGCCCCTGCGGCTGCATGAAGCCGCCCATCACCCCAAAGGGGCCAATCGCTTTGTGCGCTCTTGTGAGAAACCCAGGGATGATCGTGTGATAGGGGCGCTTGCGCGGCGCAAGAGAATTGGGATGCTGGGGATCGAGGGCAAAGCACGCCCCGCGATTGTGCAGCGCGATCCCCGTCCCCGGCACGACGATTCCCGACCCAAAGCCCATATAGTTCGACTGAATGAAGCTGACCATCATGCCGTCGCTGTCTGCTGCGCAGAGATAGACCGTCCCGCCAGCATAGGGGTCTCCCGGAGCGGGATCGAGCGCACGATCTGTGATGAGCGTGCGGCGCACAGCAGCGTACTCTTTGCTCAAGAGCTTCTCTGTGGGCACGGCGACGAAGTCGGGATCAGCTATATAGCGCAGCCCATCGGCGAACGCAAGCTTTAACGCTTCGATCTGTACATGAAACGACTCTGCCGAGTCGCGCGGATGCCGGGTTAGCTCGAAGCCTTCTAAGATATTGAGCCCCAGGAGCGCGACCAGCCCCTGAGTGTTTGGAGGGATTTCCCAGACATCGTAATCTCTATACGAAGTCTTGATGGGCTCGACCCAGGTGCTCGTGTGCTCGGCCAGATCGCGCTCGCTGAAGAAGCCCCCCGTCTCTTGGGCGAAGCGCACGATCTCTTGGGCGAGCTTGCCTCGATAGAAATCTTCGCAGTACGACTCGGCGAGGCGGCGCAGCGTGCGGGCGTGGTCGGGGCTGGCCCAGATCTCCCCGGCTTGCGGGGCGCGCCCGTTCAGGGTAAACGTCTTGTGCCAGCCGGCAAATTCTGGGCTTGTCAACTGCGCATACGCTTGGGCAGCGGAGCCCCAATGCTGAGCGACGATGGGCGCGACGGGATGGCCGCGCTCTGCGTAGAAAATAGCGGGCTCGAAGAGTTCTTCAAAGCGCAGCTTCCCAAAGCGTTTGTGCAGATCGCGCCACGCTGCCGGGGCTCCCGGTACGGTGACAGGCATCCAGCCTCGGCTGGGCATCGTCTCGTGCCCGGCAGCTTTCACGGCATGAAGCGTGAGTGCCTCAGGAGCGCGGCCTGAGCCGTTTAGACCATAGAGTTTGTTGCCGTCCCACACGAGCGCGAACGCGTCGCCGCCGATCCCATTAGAAGTCGGCTCGACGACCGTGAGCGTGATCGCCGTTGCGATCGCAGCGTCTACGGCATTGCCGCCGCGTCGGAGCATCTCGATCCCCGCTTGCACAGCGAGGGGCTGGCTCGTGGCGACGACGCCCCGCTGGGCGAGCACGGGGCTGCGTGTGGGGCCATAAAGATCGCTGAGAATGCGCATGGTCTCAATTATATGCGCTTGCACGCCGAGAGGGCAAGCTGGGCTCCCTTGACGGGTTTTCCCGAATTTGTTACACTCAAGGCACATTCTGCTCCCATCGTCTAGCGGCCTAGGACGCTGGTCTCTCAAGCCGGAAACAGGGGTTCGAATCCCCTTGGGAGCGTAGGGATCTCTTGACAGAACCAGGAGAATTATGGTATCGTGTTGCACCTAAATTGGGAATAATTAGGGAGGAGGTCGCCTATCGCTGGACCGCATAGCCGCATTCGCAAGAACGAGGAGATACGGGCTCGCGAGGTTCGTGTCATAGATGAAAACGGGAAGCAGCTAGGGATCATGCCCCTAGCGGAGGCGATCAAGGAGGCACGAAGTCGCAATTTGGATCTGGTCGAGGTCGCCCCGCAGGCTAACCCGGTCGTCTGCAAGATCATCGACTTTGGGAAGTATCTGTATCGCCAAGAGAAGCGCGAGAAGAAGCGCGCCAAGGGCGGCAAACTCAAGGAGATCCGCCTGACGACTCAGATCGAGAAGCACGATTTCGAGACGAAGCTCCGTCACATTCGCGGGTTCTTGCAAGACGAGAACAAAGTTCGCGTGACCGTGATCTTCCGCGGGCGCGAGATCCAACATATGGACCGGGGCCGCGACCTGCTCCGGCGCATCATCGAGGGCGTAGCCGACGTCGGGAAGGTTGAGCAATGGCCCAAGGAGCGCGGCAGATCCTTGCAAATGCTTCTGGTGCCAGGGAAAGGCACCATTCCCAAAGAGATCTTCCAAGAACAGCTCCCAGCAGGAGGTTATAGCGATGCCGAAGAAGAAGACGCACAAGGGGATCGCCAAGCGCTTTAAAGTGACGCGCAATAAGAAGGTGCTTGGCTCTACCTCGGGGTATCATCATAAGTTAGTCAAGCGCAGTGCCAATCGCAAGCGCCAGGCCCGCCAGGGCATCCAAGTCCCGCAGGCCTTGGCCAAAGAGTATATCGAACTGCTCTCAAGCTAGAACGGAGGACTGTACCATATGCGTGTCAAGGGTGGCAATAAGAGACTCCTGCGACGGAAGAAGATCCTCGAGCTTGCCAAGGGGTTTAAGGGCAAGCGCCGCACGTGCTTTCGCATTGCCAAAGAGCGCGTGATGCACGCGCTGCGCAACGCGTATATCAGCAGGAAGTTGCGCAAGCGCGACTTCCGGCGCCTCTGGAATATTCGTATTAACGCGGCGGCGCGCGCGCGGGGGCTGCCGTACTCGCGGTTTATCAGCGGCTTATCGAAGGCGGGCATCCAGCTCAACCGCAAGATGCTCGCCGAGATCGCTATCCACGACCCCAAGACGTTCGACTCGCTCGTAGAAACAGCGAAAGCGCATCTGTAGTGCCGACGATCAAGGTCTCTCACAGCGAGCTCTATTGGGCGCAGGCGGGTCAAGGCCAGCCTGCACTGCTCTTTGTTCATGGCGCCGGGGGAGATCACACGATCTGGGGGGAGCAATTCCGCGAGCTCGCCAAAGATTTTTCGGTCGCTGCCCTTGATTTGAACGGCCACGGGCGCAGCCCTGCCCGCGCAGGCGATGGGCTTCAGACGTACGTCGAGGACGTGCTGGCCGTGCTCGAATATCTCAATATGCCGACGGTCTTGGTGGGGCACTCGATGGGCGGGGCGATTGCGCTCACCGTGGCGCTGCAGCGCCCTAAAGATCTTGTGGGCTTGGGGCTGGTGGGCACGGGAGCCAAACTCAAAGTCCACCCGCAGATTTTAGAGCTGTGCCAGACGGACTTCGAACGCGCGGTTGAGCTTATCATAAGCTGGGCCTTCGGCGAGGGAGCTTCTATAGATCTCGTGCAGAGAGCCCGCGAGCAGATGCGCCGCAACGGCCAAGCCGCGCTCTCTCGAGATTTTGTGAGCTGTTCGACCTTCGACGTGATGGATCGGCTCGGTGCGATCTCTGTGCCGACGCTCGTGCTCTGCGGGCGTGAGGACAAGCTCACCCCCGTCAAGTACTCCGAGTATCTTCAACGCAATATCCCCAACGCCCACTTGAGAGTCATCGAGCGCGCCGGGCACATGGTGATGCTGGAGCAGCCCGACGCTGTCGCTCAAGCTCTGCGAGAGTTTTGTGGGCGGTTGCTTAGAATAGCTCTATGAATTGGCCCAACGGGATCACGCTGTTGCGCATCCTGTTCATTCCGGCGATCCTCTACTTTGTGCTTATGCCCGGCCCATCTCATAAGCTGATCGCGCTTTTGCTCTTTGCCCTGGCCGCGATCACGGATGCTATAGATGGATATGTAGCCCGACGTCAGAAGGACGAGACGAATCTGGGAAAGTTTGCCGACCCTATTGCCGATAAGATTTTAATAATCTCGGTGCTGTTGGCGTTCGTGCAGCTACAGGAGATCTCTGCCGTGCCGGTGATTATTATCATCGCGCGGGAATTTTTAGTGACGGGGCTGCGCACGGTGATCGGCACCCAAGGGGTAGTGCTTGGGGCGAGCCTGTGGGGCAAGCTCAAGACGCTCTCGCAGATTGGGCTTGTCTTTGTGCTGCTCAGCCAGGGGGCATTTCGTTGGGACGCCGACGGCGTCAAGTCTGTAGTGATTCCCATCGTCGTCGCCGTGACGGTGATCTCGGGGATAGAGTATTTCTATCGTTTTCGCAA
>CAZODX010000043.1:0-1518 GCA_964578715.1 uncultured Thermotogae bacterium
GCCAAGGCCGTGCGCGGCTCCGACGGCGGCTTGCGGTACGTCAAAGCCCTGGGGTTCGCGCTCGAAGGGCGAGGGATCGTCCAAGTCTCCATGAATTTAACAAACTTCGAGAAGACCCCGATCTATCAAGTCTTTGAATTAATTAAGTGCGAGGCGGAGCGCTGGGGGGTGCCCATCGTCGGGAGCGAAATCGTCGGCCTTGTCCCGCAAGCAGCGTTGCTCCAAGTCGCCGAGCACTTCCTGAGATTAGAGAACTTCAGCTATGACCAAGTGTTAGAGAACCGCTTGGCCCAGTGTCTCGAAGAATCTTGAACTTCTTCCTTCTCTTGTGTGCTGAGGACTGCTAGCATCGAGCCGTGACTTTCTTGGGCAAGCGCGTCACGGTCCTAGGAGCAGGGCAGAGCGGCTTAGCCGCAGCGCGTGTGCTCCGCGATCGAGGGGCCGAAGTCTTCGTCAGTGATCACAATGCTTTAGCACCTTCTGTGAAGGCAGAGCTAGCTCGGCTTGGTATCTCTTTTGAAGAGCAGGGGCATACCGAGCAAGCTCTCTTGCGTGCACAGCTGATCGTGCTCTCCCCTGGAGTGCCCATCAATGCGCCCATCGTGGCGCGCGCCCGCGCCTTGGGTATTCCCATCTGGGGTGAGCTGGAGCTCGCCTATCGTCTTTGCCCAAGCAAGAAGATCATCGCTGTAACGGGCACCAACGGCAAAAGCACCACGACACGACTAATAGAAGAGCTGCTCACCCACAACGGGGCACGAGCCATCAGCGCGGGCAACATCGGGACGCCGCTTGCCGCACGACTAAACGAGATCTCTCCGGAGACTATCGTCGTCCTAGAAGTGAGTAGCTTCCAGCTTGAGTCTATAGAGCGCTTTCGCCCCCACGTCGCCGTCTTTTTAAATATCGCGCCCAATCATCTTGATCGCCACAGCTGCTTCGCAGAATATCTTTCTACGAAGTGTCGTATCTTGGAGAACCAAACGGAGCACGACGTCCTGGTGCTCCCCAGGGCTCTCTCCCTGCCCAAGCGCCCCCGCTCACAAGTGCTCTATTATGACGATCTCCTTCCGGAATTGAGCGCGCTCAGTGTGCCCTCCCATATGAGAGCCAACGCCGCGGCAGCGTGGGCAGCCTGCCGCGTCTTCGTTCCGGAACTACCTCCGCCCACCGAAGAGATCATTCGCAGAGTCCAGTTGCCCCATCGCCAGCAGTTCATCGCGGAAGTCGACGGCGTCAAATTCTACGACGACTCCAAGGCGACGACCGTTCACGCAACAATAGCCGCACTCGAGGCCTTTCCCGGGCCGTTGGTCTTGATCTTAGGGGGACGTAATAAAAACCTAGATTTTGCGCCGCTGGCGCACGCCCTGCGCTCCAAAGAGATCTGTGAGATTCTGTTAATGGGAGAGGCTGCGCCGCAGATCGCCCAAGCCCTAGAAGCAGCCCAGATCTCCCGATTCTCTTTTGTAAAAGACTTTTCGGAAGCGGTCGCGCGCGCATTGCGCTACCCCGGCG
>CAZODX010000043.1:1528-9295 GCA_964578715.1 uncultured Thermotogae bacterium
GACAAGCTTTTCGCCAAGCCGTCTTGCAAGCCCAGCACTTAGACTGACGTGATCCAGACCTCGCGCTGGCGCGGCCCGTCAAACTCGCAGAAGAAGATCCCTTGCCAGGTGCCCAAGGCAAGCTTCCCCTCTTCAATGGGCACCGTCACCGAGTGCCCCAGCAAGCTCGCGCGAATATGCGCATGGGCGTTCCCTTCAACGTGCTGATAGCGCAGCCCCGCAGGGACGAGCTTGCCCAACATCGTGAGAATGTCCTCCTTGACGGAGGGATCGGCATGCTCATTGATCGTGATCGCGGCCGTCGTGTGCGGCACGAAGATCACACAAGCGCCTTCAGTTATCCCAAGCTCGCGCACCGCGCGCTGGACCCGCTCCGTAATGTCGATCAGCTCCTGCTGGGCTTGTGTCTTAATCGACAGTCGCTTGAGCGCCATCACTGCAGCTTATTGCGCCGCTGGTTTCCCTAAAGTCTTCCCCTCACGCTTGAGCAGCTCTTCCGCGAGCTTCTCGCTCGTCACGACTTGATAGCGCACAAACTCCATCTGGAAGGTCGCGCGCCCTTGCGTGATCGATTTGAGCTCGAGCGCGTAGTCGAGCATCTCTGCGAGCGGGACTTCCGCTTCGATCTTGTCGATCTTCACGTGTCCGTCCGTAGATCCCTCGTCGATGCCCATCCCTAAGATCCGCCCGCGCTTGCCGTTGAGATTGCTGATAATATCCCCGGTGAACTCCGAGGGCGTCCAGATGGTCACTTTATAGATGGGCTCGAGCAGGGCCGGCTGCGCTGCCTGGGCTGCCAGCCGAAATGCATGAGCCCCCGCGATCTTAAAAGATATCTCGTTTGAGTCGACTTCGTGATAGCTCCCGTAGTACACGGCGACCCGAATATCCGTCATGGGGTAGCCCGCTAAGATCCCCTGTTGCATCGCCTCGAGGACGCCCTTCTCCACAGCGGGGATGAACTCCCTGGGAATGACACCCCCCTTGACTTCGTCCACGAATTCGTAGGTCTTGCCCGGGATGGGCTCGACGCGCAGGTGCGCCTCGCCGTATTGCCCGCGCCCACCGCTCTGCTTCTTATGCTTGTACTGCCCGGTAGCGACCTTCAGAATCGTCTCTTTATAGGGAACATGGGGGCGCTGCATCTTCACCGAGACCCCATAGCGATTCTTCAAGCGCTCCACAAAGACGTTCAGATGGGTGTCCCCCAAGCCAGCGAGAATCGCTTCGTGGGTCACGGTGTCGCGATAGAAATCGAGAGTTGCTTTCAAGCTCGCGATCTCTTTGAGCGCGCTGCTCATCTTCTCGTCATCGGCTTGGGTTTCAGGGGTGACCGCTCGCGCGAAGACCGGCTTAGGGAACTCTATCCATGGTAACGGTTGCGCCGCAGAGTTCGCAGCAAAAGTCTCCCCTAACTTACAATCGCTCAGCTTGGCTAATGCGATAATCTCCCCGGCGTGGGCTTCTGGGATCTTTTCGGTCTTATCCCCATGGAAGCGCAAGATCTCTTTGACGCGCTCTTGCGCCCCCGTGTTGATATTGACGATCGTATCCCCTTCGGAGAGCTTTCCCCCTAAGATCTTTAAGAACGCCAACCGCCCAAGATACTGATCCGAAAAGAGATTGAATGCTTGAGCGATAAAGTGCTCACCCTGGGGGTTCGCAAACGGCGGGGTTGCATTCTGGAGAAGCTCTACCAAGGCGTCTAAGCCCAGTCCGGTCGCAACGGACGTGCACACAATGGGGCTGAAGAGACGCTGCTGCAGCGCATCCCGCAGCGCACGCCGCATCTCATCTATGGGGATATCTTGCCCTTCAAGGAAGCGCACCATCAGGTCGTCGTTGGCCTCGGCGAGGATCTCCAAGAGCTTCTCGCGCTCGGCAGCAACAGTCTCTTTGAGGTTGGGAGGGATCTCGCCCTTGCGCTTATCAACGTAGACGGCTCTGTTCTCAATGAGATCGACGTAGCCGACAAGATTTGTGCCCTCATAGATGGGAAACTCTAAGAACGCAAAGCGCCCTGGCAGCATGGAGCGCAAGGACTCGACTGCCTTGGAGAGGTCAGCATTCGGGAGATCGAGCTTATTGATAATGACAAGAGCAGGCTTCTTGAACTTGCGAATGAGCTCCCACGCCTTCTCCGTGTGGACCTCGACCCCTTTTTCGGCGTTGATCACCAAGACCGCTGTTTCCGAGGCCCACAGCGCTTTATAGACCTCTTCGACGAACTCGCTGAAGCCAGGGGTATCGAGGATCTGAAGCAGCTTCTCCCCTTGGACGAAGCTGCCCACCCCAAGGTCCACTGAGTGCCCGCGGCTTTTGGCCTCCGGCGTGAAATCGAATTTCGCCTCGTGGCCGCCCTTCTTCAAGAGCGCCTCTGCGAGGGCGGTCTTGCCCGAGCTTGCATGCCCCACAAAACAGACAGTCCGGACTTCCATACGCGATTGATCACCCCATTGAGTATACTGAAAAAGCCCCAGACGTGCAGCTACGGCGAGCCAAACGAGAGCCGGCTATCCGTCGGGGAGTAGCGCACCCACGCCGTGGGGAAGGCATTGATCTGGGCTTGGAGCCAGATCCGTTGTCCGTCGCTATAGAGCCCAAGCTGCCAGCAGGCGCGACAGAACTTTTTCACCACCCCCACTTGCAAGGCCGTCCAGTGCTGCACACCCAGATCGTATTCGCCCTTAAATGTCAGCTCCCAATCGCCCCATCGCCAACTCGTCTCGAGATTGAATCTCTTGAGCGCTAGGCGATTGAGATCGAGATTCGCTCCAAGGCGATGGTCGCCCCAGCTCAGCTTCACGATAGTATCTTCAAACGAGCGCGTCGCAAACAGATACGCCGTCGAGAGATTCATACTGAGAAAGCTTGTGCTCACCGTCAGGCCAACCCTGCGCCACAGATGGGCATTGAGATCGTACTCTATATCTATGAGGGTCTCGAGCCCCATGAGCGCCTCCCTCAGCGAGATGCGCAAGGGCTCGAATAAATTCTGTTCGAAGTTATAGCCCACAAAGAGAGCAGGCTTCAAAAAGACGGTGGCCCAATGGGCCCGCGCTGTGACGGCGTGCACGACGCTCAGCTGGTCGAAGCTGAATGGGCTCTGCCCTACAACCCGGCGATATGAATACGTCGCATCCGCGTTGACTCCAGAGAGGGGGCGCACGCTCACTCCCACAGTCAGGTCGTACGCTTCACGCCGATACTGCTGGAGCTCGTAGAGCGAGAGCCGATAGGTCGCACTCGCTTGGACCGTGAAGAATTTGTTCCCCAAGGCGAGCGATTGCACGCCCACAAGAGCGTCCCAGCGGGCACTCTCCTCCAAGCTCTCCCGGTCGAGCTTCTTCTCGCGGTAGCGTCCCCAATTGAGAGTAGAGAGCACAGAGAAGGGGAGCGGCCCCAGGCGCACCGGTGTGAGCGCAAGAGAGAGTTCCGGGACTTTCTCTAAAAAGCGATAGAGCACGGTCTCTTCGGGCTCAGGAAGGACAAGATACTGATCGCGGCTCCACAAGGCGCTCCAGCGCACCATGCCCCAGCTCGCCGTTAGGGTAATCCGTGAGAAGAGTCTTTGAGCTTCTTGTTGGAGCATCCCGGTGCGCCACGAGATCGCTCCCGACAGGCGCATGCCCAAGGGCAAAACGGCTTGATGGGTCCAGTCCGTAGCCCACGATTCCCCACGCCCCACCAAGCGATAGACGGAGATCTGCCCCTGTTGCTCCCAGAATTTATATTTATATTCGATCCCCATGCCCACCTCAGGGAGCTTCGTGTAGAGATCGATCAAGACTGTGCCTGTATTGTCTTTATCTATGACAAAGGGCAGGCGCCACCGCAGATACCAACCGCGCTCGGGGATCTGCCCAAAGTCGGGCAATAACGGGTTCTTTGTCTCTTCTTTGAGGGACGCAAAATAGAGGGGCGCCCAAAAGACAGGGACCCCGTATGCTTTTAAGAGAATATTTGTAGCGAGCACGAACTCATTGGGCTCAAGGCGCATCGTGCCTGCTGCTATCGAATAATCTGCGCGCGAGATAGGCCCGCATGGGCACGTAGTCACTTCCCCGCTGGTGATCTCTAAGAACTTGAGCTGGCCCTCTGGGGAGAGAGTTGCGCGCGCGGCGCGCCCGCGAAAGCGCAAGATCTCTTGCTTTTTCGCAGCGCTCGCAAAGCGCGTCTCCCCGACGAACTCCCTCGCGTGGGCTACCCATGTCGGCGTAATCCGGATCTCTTGCGCCGATAAGACCCCTTGTCCATAGGTGATTTGGGCTCTCTCTAAAAACACTTCATCGGTCTGCCACGCCGCGCCATCCCACGCGATGCGAAGCGCTATCTGATCTGCTTGGGTCTTGAGGCCCTCCCCATCCCAAGCGACGTTCCCTGCCGCGACGATGTGCCATTGTTGGCCGGCTCCTGTGCGCTGCGCCCTGAGGCGCTCAGCGACAAGACGCCCCTGCTCATAGCTGAGCTGAACGTGCCCCGAAGCTTCAAGCTCGCTCCAGTCGCGCGCGACCGTCAATCGATCCGCACGAATATCTAAGGAGATAGGGGGTAGCTCTTGGGCTGTACCGAGAGCGCTTCCCAGCCCCATCACAAGCGCAAACGGCACCAGCCGCCGCAGCTGCGCAAAGAGATCGAGCCGACTGAGCCGATCGAGCCAGATCAGCAAGACCACGCCGATCACCAAGAAGAGTATATTGGGGAGCCACGGCGCCAGCACCGGCGAGATCACATCACGCTTACCCAGCGTCGTAAGCCACAACAAAAGCCCCTGATAGCACCCGACCAAAAGCACGCTGATAATGACTCCGGCGGCGCGCCCACGCGGCGCCCCCCCTTGCGCAAAGATCAAGCTCAACGGCGCCCCAAAGAGCGCAAAGATCAACGCTGAGAAAGGCACGGCGATCTTGGAGTGGAGCTCTACGATCAAGCTCTCTGCACCTAAGCCATGCTCCTGTAAAAGTCTTATCTGACGTGAGAGCTCAGCAATCCCCATCTCATGCGGGGTGCGCTGCTCCAGCAAGACCCTCTGCAGATACGGCCCAGCTCGAATCGATAAGCGCTCAAACGTCGCCGAGTACTCGAACTGCCCGTCATCACGGAGCTTATGGAGCTTGCCGTTGTGCAAGCGCCAGTACTCGCCATCCCAAATCCCTTCAGCGGCCACGATGATCTTGGGGAAACGTGCGTTCAGCTCGGCAAGATACTCTCCACCCCCCTTGTCAAAGATCAAAACGTTCACGAGCTTTTTTGTCGTAGGATCGTAGCGCTCAATATACGCGTAGGCCGTCTCACTCAGCTTAATAACCGTCGACTCTCGAATCTGCGGGACGGAGCGCATGAAGAATATCTCTCTCAAGAGATCGTAATAGCGATGATTGGCCCAGGGCATCCACAACTCGCCCACGGCAAAGGCCACAAGGGTCGTCATCACGCCCATCAACACCACAGGGAACATGAGCCGGCGCAGAGAGTACCCAGCCGCTTGCAGGGCGATCAGCTCCCGATCATGACTGAGCCGTCCCAAAGCCCAGAAGATCGCAAAGAGCACACCCACAGGAAGCCCGTAGACTAAAAGCTCCGGCAGCCGATACACCAACATCTGAAAGAGCACTCTGACAGAGATATTGCGGTCGAGCATGAAATCGGAGAGCTGCGGGATCAAATTCAGAATGATGAAGAGCACAAAGCCTGCGACGGCAAGCACAAAGGGGAAGAGCATCTCGCGCACCAGATACCGGTCGACCAGCCGCAACATGACGGTTTAGTTTAGCAAATTCAGGGCTTTTGACAACCCCTTCAGCAGTCGGTATGATACTCTATGGAGGAAAATCAGTGGTGGAGCGAAGTACTCACCAAGAGATCCTGCTGGGGGAAGAAGCGACGGCTGTCTTGGGGCAATTCGACCGCAATCTCAACGTGATTCGCGAGCTGTTTGCCGATGTGCGGCTGACGCATCGCGGGGGCACGGTGCGGATCGAGGGCCCCGAAGATGAAGTGGAGCGCATCCAGAGTCTTTTTGAGAAGCTGCGCGAGGTGGTCAAAAGCGGCCACGTCCCCACCCCCGACGAGGTGCGCTATCTCTCCCAACAAATAAAAGAATCAGAGAGTCTCGATGGAGTGCTCTCCGAGCCGATCCAGACGACCCACTGGGGGGAGCAGATCCGCCCCAAGACCGTCGGCCAAGCCAAATACGTCCAGGCGATCCGCGAGAACGATATTGTCTTTGGGATTGGGCCGTCTGGGACGGGGAAGACGTATCTGGCTGTCGCCGTCGCGATTGACCATCTCAAGCGTGGGCTCTGTCATAGATTGATCTTGACGCGCCCTGCCGTCGAAGCCGGCGAAGAGCTGGGCTTCCTCCCCGGCGACATCGAAGCCAAAGTCAGCCCCTACTTGCGCCCGCTCTACGACGCGATCTTCGATATGATCCCCTATGAAGAAGTCAAACGACTGATGGAGAACGGGCGGATCGAGATCGCGCCGCTGGCGTTCATGCGCGGCCGCACTCTCAATAATTCGTTCATCATTCTCGACGAAGCGCAGAATACGACAGCTACCCAAATGAAGATGTTCTTGACGCGCTTAGGGTTCAAGTCCAAAGCTGTCATCACGGGGGATATCACTCAAATCGACTTGCAGCGCGGAAAATCTGGGTTGAAAGACGTCCAGACGATCTTGAAGAATATCGAGGGCATCGCGTTTGTCTACTTAGACAAGCGCGATGTCGTGCGGCACCCGTTGGTGAAGAAGATCATCGAAGCGTATGAGAAGAGCGAAGGCAAGAGCTAGCCCTTCCGAGCCCTCCTTGCCATTCCGTATCTCGCCGGAGGTTGCAGCCCTAGGATTGCTGTGGGCAGCTCTGACGGCTTTGGGGGCCTTCCGATTCACACCTGCTGCAGGGGTGCAGCTGGTGTCGTGGGTCCAAATCGCCGCTCAAGGGGTGCTTTTGGCGCTCGCTGTGATAGCATTGGGCATCTATGCCCGTCGCGCGCAGGTGCAGCCGCGACTCTTGGAGTTCACAGCCGGTGCGATTCTTCTCCCCGGGCTTCTCGCGCAGATTGTTCACCCGTGGGTGCCCTATTTGGCTCCAGCCCCGTTGGCCGCAGCGCTCGTTGCGCTCTTTGTGGGCCTGCCTATGGGAATAGCAGCAAATCTCGTCGTCGCCCTGATGATAGAGCTGCTCGGGCCGCCGCTGAGCGGGCTTGTTGCTTTCGCGGGAGGGTTCGTGGCGATCTTCTGCGTGACCCGCTTGAGCAAGCTCTCAGACTTAGCTATGGGGGGCTTGGAGATCGCTTTGGTCAACGCGCTCGTCTACGCGAGTGGAACGGCGATTTGGGGTGGTTTTCGGCCAGAAGCGCTGCTGTGGGCAACGCTGAGCGGCCCGCTGACGGCGCTCTTAATTATGGGCGTGCTCCCGTTAGCCGAACAGATCACCCAAAAGACCAGCCCGCTGGGGCTGATGGAGCTGCTCAACCCGTCGCACCCGCTCTTAGAATTGCTGCGTGAGAGGGCCCCGGGGACGTATCATCATAGCTTCAACGTCGCCGATTTAAGTGAAGCTGCCGCGGAAGCGATCGGCGCAGACCCCTTATTAGCCAAGGTCGGCGGGTACTATCACGATATCGGGAAGATTCAGCGCCCGGAGTTCTTCTTAGAAAACCAGCAGAACGGGGTCAACCCCCACGATAGCTTAGCCCCAAGCTTGAGCAAGACGATCATCACGGCGCACATTCGCGAGGGGATCGAGCTGGGGCGGCGCTATGG
>CAZODX010000044.1:0-9259 GCA_964578715.1 uncultured Thermotogae bacterium
GGGTCGCGCTCTGCGTCGCGCTACACGTGTTTTCCGCAGTCGCCCACACCGTGTATGGATACGAAATATCAGTGTTGCTAGGGTAGAGGACGTGCCAATAGACAGTACGTGTCGCTCCAGGGGGAAGATTGCCCACAGAGCGCGTCGCTTCGCTGGTGGAGCCGAGCATTTGTAAGCTTTGGCCGCCGGCATCGTCGAAGACGCCCGGCGTTGTGCCGTTGCCCAGAAAGACCGTGACGTTCCTGAGCACTGTTGAGCCGGAATTTTGCACTCTAGCGGAGAGCGTGGCGACTTTGGGTCCGTTCGTCGAGACGAGCGCGAACGGGCTGGACGTGATCGTGATCGTCAACGCGCAGTCGGCATATACGAGATGGTGTGAGAGTATGACGGGGAAGGAGAGCACACTGACAAGGGCGAGCAAGCAGATCTTTCGGCGCATAGCACCTCACTTTGCAGTGCACTTGTGTTGTGGCGTTGCTGGGTATTCTGAGCGGCGCCACTACACTGATTGTACGATTCGGTAGTCCAGGCAACGGTGTCTGAGGTCTAGGCACGGGCGCGACTTCTTCCGCCAGCCGATGGACGTCTGAGGCAGTCTCAGGCAGACACAAGTCCATTCTTCCGTGATTCAAAGCTTTCTATTTGCTACAATAGGGCAAATCTCAGACGTAAGGAGCGGACGCACTATGGGTGAGTTCATCTTCGCGATCGTCATCTTGCTGAGCGGGGTGATTGGGTGTATCGGGCTGGGGTATATGGTCTTTTCGCCGCCGACGGCCCCGAAGGTCTTTCTCATTGCTGGGGTGATGGGGATGATCGGGTTTTTCGGGTATGCCGTCTCGCGCGTGCGCGCGGAGAGACAAGCGCAAAGTCCCAGCAACCCCGGGGAACGAAAGAGCTAGAAAAGCTTCACTGCCCTCGCAGCAGATATTTTTGAATCTTCCCTGACGCCGTCTTGGGCAGCTCTTTCACGAACTCGATCTCCCGCGGGTGCTTGTATGCTGCTAATTCCCTGAGACAATGCTGCCGAATCTCTTCAGCAAGAGCCTCTGACGGCTCATAGCCTGCCTTGAGCACAATATAGGCTTTCACGGTCTCGCCCTTGCGCTCGTCGGGAATCCCGACAACAGCGCATTCAGCAACAGCAGGGTGCTCATACAAAACGTGCTCGACTTCCTTGGGGAAGACCTTGACACCCCCAACGTTGATCATATCTTTGACGCGATCAACGATATAGTAATAGCCCTCTTCGTCGACATACGCTAAATCGCCCGTGTGGAAGAAGCCCTCAGAGTCGATAGCTTGTCGAGTCGCTTCGGGGTTGTTGTGATAGCCCTTCATGACCATCGGGCCACGCACGCACAGCTCCCCGATCTGCCCTACGGGAAGCCGTCTGTTGTTTTCATCGACGATCTTGCACTCGGCTCCCTCGATGGGCCAGCCGATCGAGCCGATCTTGGGCTTGGGCGCAGCGAGATTCGTATGCGTCACCGGCGAGGTCTCCGTCAGCCCGTACCCCTCGTAGACGGTCACGCCGAGTTTCTTCTGGATCGCTTCGATCACAGGAACGGGCATCTTCGCCCCGCCGGAGCTGCAGAGCCTCAGAGAGCTGAGATCGTAGTGCGTGACTTTTGGATGGTTAAGCAGATCAATATAGAGCGTGGGGACGCAGACCATGCTCGTGATCTTGTGCTCTTGGATGAGCTGCATCGCGTGTTCGGCATCCCAGCGGAGCATAGGGTAGATTGTCACCCCCATGGAGAGCGGGCTGAGCATCAGCACCGTCATCCCGGTGATGTGAAACATGGGGATGGGCACAAGCAAGCGTTCCCCTGCGCCTTTGGCCTGCATCAGTTTCATCACGGCTTGGATGTTGCTGCTCAAGTTTTTATGGGTCAGCAAGACGCCCTTGGGCTTTCCGGTCGTCCCCGAGGTGTAGGGCATGAGGGCAAGATCGTCGTCGTCGCGCTCGACAAACGTCGGTGGATGCTGGAGCAGCTCATCAAAGTTCTGATATGGCGATCCAGGGCCAACGACGAAGACCTTCAGATCGGGCAACTCCGCAGCAGCTTTGGCGACCTCTTCGAGCATGAAGACCGGAGCGATAATGAGCTTTGCCCCGGAGTCTGTGATCTGATGGATGATCTCGCGCTTTTTGAGCGTCGGGTTCATGGGAGTGGGGACACACCCGGCTTTGAAGCCGCCCCAAATAGAAATAATAAACTGGGGCAGATTAGGCAGATAGACGGCAAAGCGATCCCCAGGGGCCAGCCCGAGGGCTTTGAGTCCCCCGGCGAATCGGCTTGTCAATTCTGAAAGCTCTCTGTACGAGATGGCCCGCGGGGGCACGGCGTTGGGGATGCCGGGGAAGTACACAGCCGTTCTCTCTGGGGACTGCTGCGCGGCGCGGTCGAGCAGATGAGCAACGTTCATTACCTGAGCCCTCCTTACTGTATTTTATTGATAAGCTCTTCGATCCGTCGCGCACGGCGCTCTGTCTCGTCCAGCTCAAAGTGCAGCTCCGGCGTATGGCGAATATGCAGGCGCTTGGCGAGCGCCGAGCGCAAAAACCCCCGATGCTCTCGCAAAGCGTTGAGCGACTCCGTCTCTTCGTGAGGATCGCCCAGCACGCCCACGGAGACCCACGCATGACGGATGTCTTTTGAAAGTCTGACAGTGAAGATCGTCACGCGTTCTAGCCGCGGATCCCGCACCTCAAACTGCAGGATCTCACTCAGTCTCTGATGGATCTCCGCTTGTAATCGCTCGAGGCTCCAGCGGCTCATGGTGTTAAATGATCTCGATTTCGTAGTCTTCTATAGTGATGTCTTTCCAGTGTCCCACAGCTTCGACAAGCTTCCCCAGGAGGGCATTGTTGACCCGCCCGTCGTTGCAGACGATCGCTGCCCCAAGCACAGCCGACTTCCAGTCGTCCAACCGATCGATCTCGGCGATAGACGCGTTGAATTTCCGGCGCAATTGCGCGATGAGGCTCTGCAGGATATGGCGCTTCTCTTTGAGGGAATTGGGCTCATGTAGACGCAGCGTCAGGCGCACTACCCCGATCCGCATAGGACCCACCCTCAGGCTTCGCAAGGCACACAGTCCAGACGAAGTCTGGTTAGAACTCTTTGACCACTTCTCGGATGTAGAACTCCAAGATGTCGCCCTCTTCGATCTTCTCAAACCCGGCGATCTTGATGCCGCATTCTTTGCCTTTTTCGATCTTTCTCTCGTCTTTATCGAGGTGCTTTAAGCTTGCCAGGGTGCCTTCGAAGATCACGGTGTTATTACGCTTGACGCGCACACGCGCCTCGCGCAGCACATGGCCGTCGCGCACGTAGCAGCCCGCGACTGTGCCCACATTGGAGATATTGAAGACGCGGCGGACCTCGGCTTCGCCGATCTTCGTCTCGCGGATCTTCGGGGCGACCAGCCCTTGCAGGGCTCTCTTGACGTCATCGATCAGCTGATAGATCACGTCGTAGAGTCGGATGGGCACGCCCTCTTGATCGGCAAGTTTGGCGGCCTTGTCGTCGACCTCGACACGGAAGCCGATGATCGCGGCATCCTTTGTGGTAGAAGCCAACAGGACATCGCTCTCGTTGACGTTGCCCACGCCCTCATGCAGGAACTCCAGCTGCACCGATGGGACTTTGATATTTTTGAGTTCATTGCGCACGGCCTCAAGACAGCCGACGCTATCGGCTTTGAGAATGATCTGGAGCACGCGAGTTTTTGCTTGGGCTTGCTGCTGGAGGATATCTTGGATGGTGCGGCGCGTCTTCTCGAAGCGCTTGCGGCGTAGCTCTTCTAAGCGCGTCTCAACAATGCGTTTCGCTTCCATCAGATCGGTCATCACTTCAAAGCGCTCTCCAGCGCCGGGGACTTCCGAAAGCCCAAGGACTTGGACAGCCGAGCCGGGGCCGGCTTCACTGACCCGGCGCCCACGATCGTCTAAGAGCGCGCGGATGCGCCCGTACGCCGTGTGACAGACGATGATATCTCGTTCGCGGAGCGTCCCGTCTTGGACGATCACGGTAGCGATGGGGCCCCGCGTGGCATCGAGGGTGCTCTCGATGACCACCCCGCGCGGGCGTGCGCTGGGGTCGGCTTTCAGTTCTTGGAGTTCTGCGACGAGCAAGATCATCTCTAGAAGCTCATCGACGCCCTGGCCGGTGAGCGCCGAGATGGGCACGGTGATCGTCTCGCCGCCCCAGTCTTCTGGGGTGAGCCCTTCACGCGCTAACTGTTCTTTCACGCGCTGCACGCTCGCCGTGGGCTTGTCTATCTTATTGATAGCGACGATGATCGGGACCTTCGCCGCGCGGGCATGGCTGATCGCTTCGCGGGTCTGCTCCATGATGCCGTCGTCTGCCGCGACGACTAAGACTGCAATATCGGTCACTTGGGCGCCGCGGGCGCGCATGTTGGCGAACGCCTTATGCCCGGGCGTGTCGATGAACGTGATCTTCTTGCCCTTATACTCGACTTGGTACGCTCCGATAGATTGAGTGATGCCGCCGGCCTCGCTGGCCGCAACATGCGTCTTACGGATATAGTCTAAGAGCGTGGTCTTGCCGTGGTCGACGTGGCCCAATATTGTGACGACTGGGGGCCGAGGGACCAAGGGCCTGACAGGGGGTGCAGGAGGCGCGGGCTTTTCCAAGACCTGCTGTGCGACTTTTGGTTCTGGCTTAGCAGGAGCGGGCGCGACGACCTGTGCTGCCGTAGCGTGCGAGACGTGGGCTTGTAGTGCTGTAGATGCTGCTGCCGGTGCTGGCTTCGCTGCAGGGGGAGCGGCAGGGGCTTGAGGACGTGGGGCCTCTGGCTTCTTTGGAGTAGGTTCAACGCTGGGTTCAGGAGCTTTCGTTGGAGGTGGCGGTTGAGTTGCAGGAGCTTGGGGCTTAGGTTCAGGCTTGGCAAAGAGCTCCTGGGCGATCTTGTACTCTTCTTCGGTGAGGTTTTCAAAGCTATGCTTGCGCTTCTTAATTCCTCGGGTCTCCAGGCGTGCCACGAGCTCAGCGACGGTCGTGTTCAGCTCTTTTGCGACTTTATACAACTGCATGATCGAGACTCTCCGCTCCTGCGAAAGTACTAATGGAATCGGACAAATCTACACTATACCGCCTTCGAGGGAATTTGTCAACTTTAGGCGACGATAAAGTGAATGACGTCGCCGTCCTGGACCTCGTATTTTTCACCGTGGCGGTGGAGATGCCCTAGCTCGCGCAGGCGTGCAAGTGACTTTTCTTTGACGAGTTCGTCCCAGCGCGCGACCTCGCACTGCACGAAGCGCTCCGCAAAATCTGTATGGATCTTGGCGCCCGCTTGTGGGGCGTGCGTCCCCTTGGGGACTGTCCAGGCGCGCACCTCCGGGCCGTCGATCGTGTAGAACGTCACTAAGTGTAAGATCTCATAGCCGGTGCGCACGAGCGCGTCTAGCCCAGACTCTTCGATCCCAAGTTCTTTTCTAAAAGCGCGCCGCTCCTCGTCGGTGTCGGCCGCTTCGTAGACTTCCGACTCTAAGCGCCCGCGAATCACGACGGCCTTCGTGCCGCGCTCTGCTGCGAGTCTCTGAACTTCTCTGGAATATTCGTTTTCGCCCTCATCGCCCACGTTAGCGACAAAGAGCACGGGCTTGAGCGTCAAGGGATTTAAGTCTTTGAGAAACGGGCGCTCATGCTCGTGGATAGTAATATCACGAATATGCTGCCCCTGCGCCAGCCCTTGGCGGAGTCGCTCGAAGAACTCATATTCAGCTTTGGCAGCTTTGTCGCCGACCTTCACCCGCGACGCGAGCGATTTGACGCGCTTCTCGACGGTCTCTAGATCTTTGAGCAGAAGCTCGGTCTCAATCACTTCGATGTCGCGCTTGGGATCGATAGTGCCGTCGACGTGCACGACGTCGGGGTCTTCAAAGCAGCGCACGACATGGACGATGGCGTCGACGTTACGGATCTCTGCTAAGAACTGATTGCCCAGCCCTTGGCCCTCGCTGGCGCCCTTCACCAAGCCGGCGATATCGATAAACTGCAGCGTTGTGTGGACCTTCTTCTTTTCGGGGAAGAGCTGATGGAGGGCATCGAGCCTGGGGTCGGGGACAGGAACGATACCGACGTTGGGCTGGATAGTCGTAAACGGGTAGTTATCGACCTTGGCTCCGGCGGCCGTGAGCGCATTAAAGATCGTGCTCTTGCCGACGTTGGGCAGCCCCACCAGCCCACAACTGAAGCCCATATTATCCCTTCAAGCGCTTGAGCTCTTGGATGAACTGCTCTCGTTCTTGGACGAACTTATCGATGGCCCGGCTGGCGACTTTCAACGGCAGCTCTTCCAGGCGTGTGTAGTGCGTGCCCATCAGCGCGTTAATATAGTCCAAAAGCTTGGTCTCTTTGAGATTTGCCGTGCGCAGCTCCTTGCGCAGGCGGGCGATCTGCGCTTCGGTAGCCAACGGCACGGTTGGGGCTTCTTCGGGCTCGTGCTTCTTATATAGACTCAGCCCAAATTGATCCCCCAACGCGCGGAAACAGCGCTTGAGCGCGTCGGAGACCGCGCCCTTGAGGGCCGTCTCATACGCCCGTGCCGGATCGGTCTGACTGACTCCTGAGCCGAAGCCCACGTCTTCGTGGACGACGTCGCCGATGCGAATGCGACACTCGCACAGATACCCAACGCTGTAGGTGCCTTCGCTGGAGTCCTCGTAGATCTTCTCTAGGCGCTTGATCTCGCGCTGCCAGCCGCCGTAGCCAAAGATTCTGTTGGCCGTCTCGATGACGTCGTAAGTGGGCAGATACGTGAGTCCATCAGGGCGACGTTGCACCCGTGACTCATCTAAGGGCTTTTCTAGTTCTGCGATCTGTTCTGGGGAGAACGGGGACGCTCTCTGCTGTTTACCCTCCTTGAAGAGATCGGGCATGGGCCTCAGCTCCTTTCTCGCGCTTATAGTATGGAGCTTTTTGTGGGGATGTGCAAGTTGTGTCAGGTGCTAAAGCATTCAGCGAAAGGGGGCTGTCAGTTGTTGGCTTCGTGCCTTCGCAGAGCCGACTGCACCAAGTTCACGACTTGGTTAGGCGTTCTGGCGACGGGGATGCCGTGAGCTTCGAGGGCTTTTGCCTTGGCTTCGGCTGTGCCCTCGCTCCCGGAGATAATAGCCCCGGCGTGGCCCATGCGCTTGCCCGGCGGCGCCGAAAACCCCGCAATGTACGCGACCACGGGCTTGGTCATCTCTTGAGCGATAAACTCTGCAGCGCGCTCTTCGTCGGTGCCTCCGATCTCCCCAACCAAGACGACGGCCTTCGTCTGACGATCCCTCTGGAAGAGCGCGAGAATATCAATAAAAGAACTCCCGATGATGGGGTCGCCCCCGATGCCGACGACCGTTGACTGCCCGATCCCCGCGCGCGAGAGCTGATCGGCAATTTCATACGTTAAAGTCCCGCTGCGGCTGACGATCCCCACCGGGCCGGGCTTAAAGACGTGATTGGGCAGAATCCCGACTTTCGATTTTCCCGGCGAGATCACCCCTGGACAGTTTGGCCCGATCAGCCGACTCCCCTTCTGCGAGATGATCTGCACGACTTTTAACATCTGATGGACGGGAATATGCTCGGTGATGCAAACGATGAGCCCGATCCCTGCGTCGGCAGCTTCTAAGATAGCGTCAGCGGCAAACTGCGCCGGCACAAAGATCGCGCTCGCGTCTATTGTATGATGCTGAGTTGCTTCAGCAACCGTGTTGTAGATGGGGATGCCCTCAAAGTCGGAGCCGCCCTTGCCCGGCGTCACTCCCGCGACGATCTGCGTGCCGTACTCGCGCATCCGTTGAGCGTGAAAACTCCCCTCGCTTCCTGTGATCCCTTGCACTAAGACTTTTGTGTTAGAGTTGATGAGAATGCTCATAATAGTTTGAGTATAAAAGAAGCCCGTGCGTGCTGCAACAGGGTTGTGGGCTCAGGGATTTCTTGCTACTGTAAAAAGCATGGACACAGATCGTGCAGTGATCGAGCGTCAGTTGGGGCGGCCTCCGCGCGGGCTTCTCGATATTGAAGTGCGTTGCCCCTGGGGGTATCCCGCGGTCGTTCGTGTCGCGCCGTTGCTCAGAGAGAACGACTCTGTGGAGCCCTTCCCCACGCTCTTCTGGCTGACGTGTCCCATCTTGCGCGAACAGATCTCGCGCCTAGAAGAGCGTGGGGTCATCGCGCAACTTGAAGCGGAGATCGCACGCAATGATGAGCTTCGCGCACGCTACTTCGAAGACCATCGGCGTTATGCTCAAGAGCGTTTCGCGCTGCTCCGCCCTGAAGAGAAAAAGCTCTTAGAAGAGCGGGGCTGGCTGGAATCGTTGCGGGATCGCGGGATCGCCGGGATTGCTGACTTTCGCGCCGTAAAATGTCTTCATGCGCACTATGCGCATCATCTGGCGCGCAAGAGCGCTATCGGGCGCTGGCTGGATAGACGCTTTCAGCTCGTCTGGTGCCCTCCTAACGATATACGCTGTAGGTAGCCGCAGGAGATGAAAGCGGCTGAAGCACGCTGCAAAGCCCTCTTTAGTGGGCTTTCACTTCACTAAGCCAGATGGTTCAGCATCTGGCACAAAGGTCTTCTCTATAGCCGTCAGCAGCATTCGTTCGACGAGCTCGTCGAAGTCGATCCCCATAGCAGCGGCAGCCTTGGGCAGATCGCTCGTATTGGTCATCCCCGGCAGCGTGTTGACCTCGAGCAGATACGGCTCGTTCTGCGGGGTGACGCGCAAGTCTACCCGTGAGAACCCGAAACAGCCAAGAGCTTTGTGCGCGTGCAGAGCGAGCTGTTGGACATGCGCCGTCGTCTCGGCGTCCAGCTCTGCCGGGATGATAAAATCGCACGCGCCGGGGGTGTATTTCGCGATATAGTCATAAAATTCGCGATGGGGCCGCAGCTCTATCAGCGGGAGCGCACGGTCCTCCCCGTCTATTCTCAAAATCCCTGCCGTGATCTCCTTCCCAGGGATGAATTTTTCAATAAAGAAAGCGCCGAACTCTGCGTGAGTCGCTTGGCAGGCGGGGATCAGCTCTTCACGAGCGCGCACGATGCGGACGCCCACGCTGGAGCCCTCGCGCACGGGCTTGACAACGCACGGAAACCCGATCTGAGCCGCGACGCGCTCCTGCCAGTCGGGCCAAGGCTCTTCGCCATATTCGAGCCAAGGAGCTGTAGGCAACTTCTGGCTGACAAAGATGCGCTTGGCGTGCAGCTTGTTCATAGCTAGGGCGCTCGC